>NZ_VHLC01000156.1:0-14799 GCF_006547355.1 Myxococcus sp. AB036A
GGGGCACTGCTGTCGGAGGGCGGTGGGCTGAAGGGGCTGGTGCAGCAGGAGCCCCTGGCGCTGAGTCTGCGGCCCGGCGTGGGGCCTGTCCGGGCGGCGCAGGCCCTGGCCGCGCTGGAGCTGGGCCGCCGCTCGCAGCGCGCCGGGGAGCGCAGGCCCAGGCTGCGCACGCCGAAGGAGATTGCCGCGTACCTGGCGCCGGTGCTGGGGGCGCTGCGGCGCGAGGTGTTCCACGTCCTGTGCTTCAACGCGCGCAACGTGCTGGTGCATGACGCGCGCGTGGCGGAGGGCACCATGAACACCTGCCCGGTGGACCCGCGGGAGGTGTTCGCCGCGGCGCTCACCTCGCGCGCCACGTCCATCGTGCTGGCGCACAACCACCCTTCGGGAGACCCGGAGCCCAGCGTCCAGGACCTGGGCCTGACGCGGCATCTGGTCGCGGGGGCGCAGCTGCTCAACATCAAGGTGCTGGACCACGTGGTGATGGGAGACGGCGGCTACGTGTCGATGCTGGAGCGCGGGCTGATGCCGGACGAAGCGCGGGAGAAACGGCGGACGTGGAGCGCGAATGGAGGCGGCGGATGATGGTGAGCATGGTGGGGCTGTGGGGAGCGGTGCAGGTGGAGCTGCTGGAGGACGTCCGGGCGCAAGTGGTGCGGCTGGACACCGGACAGGCATGCACGGTGGAGCGCGCGTCGCTGCCCAAGGGCGCGCGCGAGGGTGACGTCGTGGTGGATGGCCGGCTGGAGCCAGGGCAAACGGAGGCGCGGCGGCAGGACGTCGCGCGGATGCGAACGCGGCTGGCTGTTCCGGTTCCACCAGGGCTCGACCTGTGAGTGGAGGCCGCGCGGCGGCCTCGTTTCCGTTGACGGCTGGACCAGGATGATGAACATGCGCGCGATGCCGGTGGCCCTGCCCTACCTCGAGGAAGCACAGCAGGGGCTGGTCCGCCACTTCGGCCTGTCCCAGTTCCGGCCGGGGCAGGACCAGGTCATCTCGTCCGTCTTGAGCGGCCGCAACACGGTGGTGGTGATGCCCACCGGCGCGGGCAAGAGCCTGTGCTACCAGCTGCCCGCCACGCTGCTGCCGGGGCTGACACTGGTGGTGTCGCCGCTGATTGCCCTGATGAAGGACCAGGTGGAGCAGCTCACCGCGCGCGGCATTCCGGCGACCTTCATCAACTCATCGCTGTCCGACCTGGAGCGCGCGGAGCGGATGCGCAAGCTGCGCGCGCATGAGTACAAGCTGCTCTACGTGGCGCCCGAGCGCTTCCGCAGCCAGAGCTTCCTGGAGACGGTGTCCGCGCTGGGCGTGGACCTGCTCGCCGTAGACGAGGCGCACTGCATCTCCCAGTGGGGGCACGACTTCAGGCCGGACTACGCGCTGCTCGGACAGGTGCGAAAGCGGCTGCGTCCGCCGCGCACGGTGGCGCTCACCGCCACGGCCACGCCGGAGGTCCGCGCGGACATCGTGCGCGTGCTGCTGATGAAGGACCCGCAGGAATTCGCCATGGGCTTCGACCGCCCCAACCTCTTCCTGGGCAAGCAGGAGGTGGGCGGCGACGCGGACCGGCACGAGGCCTGTGCACGGCTGGCGTCCACGGGCGGGAGCGGCATCGTGTACTGCTCCACGCGGCGCGCGGCAGAGGGCATCTTCTCCGAACTGCATGGGCGCGGGGTGAAGGCGGTGCTGTACCACGCGGGCATGGACGATGACGCCCGGCGCCGCGCCCAGGACACCTTCATGTCCGCGAAAGAAGCGGTGGCGGTGGCCACCAACGCCTTCGGCATGGGCATCGACAAGCCGGACATCCGCTTCGTCGGCCACGCCAACATCCCGCGGGCGGTGGAGGCGTACTACCAGGAGATTGGCCGCGCGGGCCGCGACGGACAGGCCGCGCGCGCGGTGCTCCTCTTCAACCACTCGGATGTCTTCACCCAGGAGCGGCTCATCCAGAGCAGCCACCCGGCCGAGGCCATCTTCGGGGACGTGTGGAACGTGCTCCAGTCGGTGGAGGAATTCGAGCGAGGCGTACACGCGCTCGCGGGCACGGTGAACGCCAGCGAGTTCGAGGTCTCCGCGGCGCTGCGCATCCTCGAACGCGAGGGCAAGGTGGAGCGCGGTGGCCGAGGCGAGGGCGAGCACGGCATCACCCTGATGGAGAAGGCCGCCTCGGCGCAGCCGCACTCACCGGACGCACAGCGGCTGCTCAAGTCCTTGCTGGAGACGTTCCCCGTGGGCCGGCAGGTCACCACGGAGCTGCCCATCCTCGCGCGCCGCATCGGACTGTCGGTGGACGAGGTCCGCCACGCGCTGGGCCTGTTGGAGAAGGCCCACGTGGCCAAGGTACGGCGCCCCTTCGCTGGCCGCTCCATTCGCGCGCTGGAGCGGGTGCCCTTCCGCGAGCTGGGGCTCGACCTGAGCCGCGTGCGGGAGCAGGAGCGGCAGAACCTGGCGCTGCTGCGCCGGATGACCGAATACGCCTATACGGACCGGGACAAGAAGTGCCGGCGTTCGGCCATCCTCCGCTACTTCGGCCAACGTGACACCCACACGTCGTGCGGCAACTGCGACGTGTGCACGCCGGAGAAGATGCCCACGCTGCTGGCCCACGGGCCGACCGCATCGCGCGTCCGAGGCACGGGCTCCGCGGCGGCACCGGTGGTGACGAACTACAGCGAGCTGGCCTCCACGGAGCTGCGACGCTGGCGCAAGGAGCTGGCGAAGGACCTGGGCGTGGCCCCCTTCATCATCTTCAACGACGCCACGCTGCTGGGCCTGTCCGCGGCGCTACCGGTGGACCGGGAGGGGTTCCTCGCGGTGAAGGGCACCGGGGAGAGCCGCTGGGAGCGCTTTGGCCCCAAGGTGGTGGAAATCTGCCTGATGGCGCGCGCCGCGGGCCACGAGCCCCAGGCCGTACCGGACGCCGCGGTGCGCGCGCGCAAGCCCACGATTCGTCGCCGGAGCTGAAGCCGCGGCCGCTTCAGGGGTGCCGGCGTCCGCCCTCGCGCAGGGCCCGGCGCGCCAGCAGCGTCCGGACGCCGCCCATCAACGTGCCCACCACCATCGCGAGCAGGAAAATCACGACCATGGTGGTGACGCCGAACACGACGCGCACGCCCACCTCGGAGATGCGGCCGGAGAAGTAGGCCGCCCGCAAGGGCTCCATGGCCCCCGTCAGCTCCAAGGCCCGTGCCGGCAGCGAGTCCAGCGACAGCGACAGCCGCTGGAGGAATCGCGAGGGGAAGTAGCGCAGGGCAATCTCCACCCCGAGCCCCAGCAGCAGGTAGATGAGCGACAGCAGGAACGCATTGCCCCACATGATGTGCAGCAGTGGGGAATCCGTCCGGGAGGAGAAATACCTCACGCTACCTCGCCGCCTTCTTCTTCAGGCTGGGCAGGGCCTTCTTCACCCGCGCGGCCTCATTCGAGCCACCGGCCAGCTTCAGGAACGCCTCGTAGGACTCCACGGCTCGCGGCAGCGCACCGGGCTCGCGCACCAACGCATCCGCGAGCGCCAGGCGCGCCAGGCCGTCCGCGGGCTCCAGCTCCACGGCCTTCTCCAACGCAGCCCGGGCCACGTCCTCCTGCTTCTGCCTGAGCGCCACCATTCCCAGTGCAAGCTGGGCGCGCCCATCGAAAGGCGCCAGGCGCACGGCCTCGTCCGCCGCGGTACGGGCATCCTTCACGGCCCCCGCCCCCAGCAGCGCGCGCGCCATGGTGGCCCGAGCGAAGGCCTTGTCCCAGACAGTCGGCGCCCTCGCCGCCAGGTCCTCGAGCGTCCGAGCGGCGCCACGCCCACCACCCGGCAACTGTGCGTACAGCTCTCCCACCCGGCCGCAGGTGGCATCGGGCCCTTCCCGTCGGGCCGCGGCGAAGGCCGCCTCGGCGTTGCCGCTGTTGCCCTGGCGCATGAAGGCGAGGGCAATCTCACAGAACGTGCCCGCGTCCTTCGGGTCCAGCTTGTTGGCGCGCTCCAGTGCGGAGAAGGCTCCCCGCGCGTCTCCCGCGCCGAAGAGGATGGCCGCGCGAAGCTTGTGCGCCTCGGCATCATCCGACGCCAGCTTCACCGAGCGCTGCACCGCGCCCTCTGCGTCCTTGCGGCGGCCAGAGTGGAACAGCGCCAGCGCGAAGCCCTTGTGCGCGGCCGCGCTCCCCGGGTTCTCCAGCTGCCACGCCTCGAACTGCTTGAGCGCGTCCTGCGTCCGCCCCAGGGCCAGCAGCGTGCGCCCCAGCGCGTCCCGGGCCTCGCCATGTGCGCCGTTGCGCTCCACCGCCTGCGTCAGCGGCTTGAGGGCCATGTCGGGCAGCCCACGCGACAACATCAACCGCCCCAGCGAGCACGCGGCCTCATAGTCACGCGGGTCCTTCTGGGCCTCTTCGAACAGGGCCTGCGCCTTGTCGTAGGCCCGCTCGCGCCAGTAGAGCTGCCCCAGCGCCAGCCGCATGTCATTGCGAGGCCGCTTCGCCGCGTGCAGGGCCTTCTCCAGCAGCTCCCGCGCCTGGGCGCCGTTGCCCTCGGCGGCATCCGCCAGGGCCAGCCAGGAGACGGCCTCCGGGGGATACCGGTCATTCACACGCGTGCGCGCCAGCTCCGCGCGGGCCTTCTTCCAGTCTCCCAGGCGCGCATACGCGGCGCCGCGCACCAGGGCCACCTTGCGCCCCCCGTCGGCCTCCAGACGGGTGAGGACTTCGCGCTCCCGGTCGCGGTCCAGCAGCGCGCGGCCCAACCCCTCGCGGGCCTCTTCGCTCTTGGGCCGGAGCTTGAGCGCGGCCTCGTAGGCGGCCTGCGCCGCATCCAGCGTCCCGGCCGCACGACTGGCGGCGCCGAGCGCGAGCTGGAACTCGAAGGCCAGGGGGCCCTGGGTTCCCTTGGAGAGCAGCGCGCGGGCCTCGGAATGCTTGCCCTGAGCGGACAGCAGCTCACCGTGAACCAACTGCTGGCGCGCCTTCAGCGACGAAGGAAGCTTCGGGTCCTCCGCGAGCCGCGCCACGTCCGTCAGCGCGGCCTCCAGGTCCTGGTACAGCGCGAGCCGAGCCTCCGCCTGGCCGATGCGGGCCGAGGGGTGCTCGGGGGATTTCTTGCGCGCTCGCTCGTACATCTCGATGGCCTGCGGAAAGTCCTCGGAAGCCTTGTAGTAATCACCCAGGGCCACCAGCGCGCGGACGTTGGCGCCCGAGGCACGAAGCGCGCGGTCAAAGCGTTCGAGCGCCTGCTTCTCGTCCTTCGCCTCCAGCAACAGGCTGCCGGCGAGCGCATGGACCTCGGTGCTGTCCTGCTGCGAGCCCAGCAGCGCGCTCCGCGCCAGGGCGCGCCCGCGCTCGTCCGCCACCAGCACGTTGGTGACCAGCACCTGCGCGGGGGCCGCGTCCTTCACGCCCGGCCGCTCCAGCGCTTCCAGCGCCTGGCGTCGGTCCTCGGAAGCCTGCCCATGGTCCGCGTAGCGCAGCGCGTGCGCCCAGGCCGTCAGCGCCCAGGCCCGGCTGCTGCTTTCGTCCATGTCCCGCGCCTTCTCGAGCTGCGCCAGCGCGGCATCCAGCGAGGCCCCGGTGTCCTGGATGATGAGGTCCTCGGCCCGGGCCAGCGTCTCGCTCAGCGTCTGTCCACCCTGGCGCGCGCGGATGTTGATGAAGCTGAAGACGACGATGGCCAGCACCACCACGCCGACCACGGCCCCAGCGGCCTTCACGCCATGCCGGGCGATGAACGACGTCTTCGCCGCCTCACGCGCCAGCTTCGCCCGCAGCTCCTTCTCGTACTCGGCGGTGAGCGCTTCGGTGTCCGGCTTGCGCGCAGTGGCCTTCGCAGCGGTGGCCGCGGGGGCGGGCGCCGCGTCCGGGATGTCCTCCAGCAAGGAGCGCTTGCCCCCAGTGCCTCGCGGCGCCGCGGGCGTGCTCGACACGACGGGCCTCGGCTCCGCCGGCGCGGGCGGAGGAAGGTCACCCAGGAGACCACCCGCGCCAGAGGCCCCGGCGTCCTCGGCCGGAGCGGCCCCGGCCTGCGGTTCATCCACGTCACCGCTCGCCTCGGGCTCCGAGGCCGCGGCAGGCTCCTCCGCGATGGATACCTGCTGCGTCGGCGGGTCCGCGACAGCGCCGGAGTCCTGCTCGGCGTCAGCGCGCTGCTCGTTCGCGGAGTCCTCCGAGGGCGCTTGGGCCTCGGAAGCCGCCTCATCCGCGCCACGCGGAGGGGCATCCTCGTCCCCCAGCCCCAGGTCCAGGCTCGGAAGCTCCGCGCCCAGGACGGACGACACCGGCACCGGCCGGTTCAGCAGGCCCAGCGAGGCGCTCGCGTCACGGCCCCCGTCAGCACCGTCCGGAGCCGCGTCACCTGAAGGAACCGCCGCTCCGCCCTGCTCCGCCGCGCCAACGTCCGTGCCCGCCTGAGCACGCCCTTCCGCGTCCGCTTCCTCGTTCGTGCGCCCCTGCCCCGCGTCCTTCGCGGAGGCTTCGGGTGCCACATCCGCGCGAGCCGCCACCTGGGCGTCTCCCGCCGGCGCCGCACCGGCGCTCGCGGGCTTCAGCTTCGCCGCGTCCCCCAGCGCGGCGGCGCGCAGCCGGGCAGCGGCCATGGGCGCCACCGTGGGGCTCGAAGCCTCGTCCTTCGACGCCTCCTCCGACGACGCGTCCTCATCCGACGAGTGCTTCTCCAGCCCCATCAGGTTCGCGAACACAGGAGCCGGGCCACCCGCGAACGCCTGCTCCGTCTGCTCCAGCCACTGCTTCACGCGGCCATCGTTCGGCTGCAGCGCCAGGGCCTTGCGAAGAATGGGAAGCGCGGACCGGTACAACCGGTGCTGGAGCAGCACCTCGCCAATCAGGTTGTAGGCGTAGGGGTTGTCCTTCTCGATGGAGATGGCCTGCTCGAACTGGTCCATCGCCTCCGCGGGCCGGCCCTGCTGGATGAGGGCCTTGCCCCACAGCACGCGCCCAACGACGGATGCTGGGTGGTGGGAAATGCCTTGCCCGCAGACCTCGATGGCACGCGCGGCGTCCCCCTTTTCCAGCAGGGCCTTGGCGAGTTCGACGAAAACGGAAGAGGTGGGGTCCTGCCGGAGGAGCTGCTCGTAACGCTCCACCATCGACTTGGCCATTGCGCTCGCGACTCCGATGCTCGGGCGGGGAGCCGGACCATACCACCGCTCCCTCGTCCGAGGCTGCTGCCGGGTGGTACCCTCCTCATCGTGAATCGCCTGCCTGCCCTGCTCCTCGCGCTCGTCCTCGGGGCGTGCGCAACCACGTCCAAGAAATCCAATCTGGAAGCACTCAAGCCCACCGTGGAGCGCTTCCACCAGGCCCTCCGGTGGAAGGACTTCCGGAGCGCTTCCCACATCCTCGTCCCCGAGCGGCGCAAGGACTTCCAGAAGGCGCGCCTGGCGCTCAACGACGACAAGGACCTGTCCATCACCGACTACGAAATCGAGGACGTAAAGCTGTCCGATGACGGGCACCGGGCCACGGTGCAGAGCCGCATCCAGTGGATGCGCCTGCCCTCGGCCTCCGAGCGCACCGCCATCGTCACCTCGGAGTTCGTCTTCCGGGACGGGGCGTGGCTCCTGGAGAGCCAGGACGACGGCCCCTTCGAGGGCGAGCTGCCGAGCCCGAGCACCAGCACCGAGCAGCCCCCATCCCCCTGAAAAGAAACCGCCCACCGTCTCGGGGCCGGCCGAGGCGGTGGGCGTCGGGAGCTCCCCTATGGAGCGCCCTACAAGAAACCGCCCACCGTCCCGGGGCCGGCCGAGACGGAGGGCGTCGGGAACTCCCCCATGGAGTGCCCTACAGTTTGACGGGGCGACACCGTTGCCGGGCCCATGTCGCCGCGCCGTGACGGGCAGCCACTAGAGCAACGGGAGTGCCAAGCACCGCGCCTGGAGCGGGCGCTGGCGAATGGCTGGAGATTCAAGGGGTTGCACCGACTGGCCGCCTGACGCCGCCCTGCCCCCAGGGTAGGCCCCTGACATGTCTGTCAGGGACCCCCGGGCCGGACGTCGTGCCGGGCCTGACAACAGTGTCAGGGGGGCCTCGGACTTTCCAGCAGCTAGTCGCCCTGGACGGAGCGGATGGTGTCGCGCATGGAGTGGCGCGGCTTCCAGGCCACGTCCTTCACCCAGCGGCTGCCGTCCACCGCGCAGAGGAACTGGATGTGGTCCAACTCCGGCGGCGGGAAGTTGGCCAGCCGGTACTTGAAGAGCATGCCCAGCAGCGGGCGGGCCACGGGGTGCGGCACGGGGATGGGGGTATTGCCCAGCTCGCGCATCACCGCGGACAGGGGCACCTCGCCGGGGCCCACGACGTTGTAGACGCCCTTGGGCTCGGGGCGGAGCGCCTCCACCATGGCGCGCGCGACGTCCTCCACATGGATGAGCTGCACCATGGGGTCGAAGCCCGCCATCATCCAGGGCCGGCGCATGCGCAGGTAGTTGGACGGCGCGTTCTTGATGGTGGGCCCGACGATGTGGACGGGCCGGAGGATGACCGTCTCGATGTGCGGGTGCTTCCAGAAGAAGCTGTGCGCCAGCATGTCCACTTCGATGAGGTCCCGCACGCCGGAGAAGCGGCTGGCGGCCATGAGCGGCGCGTCTTCCGTGAGGAAGTTGGAGTTGTCCGGGCTGGGCCCGTAGACGTTGGCCGAGGACAGGACGACGACCTTCTTCACGCCGTACTTCGCGCAGTACTCCAACAGGCGCGTGGTGCCCACGACGTTGAAGGAGTGGTGCTCCTCCTCGCTCATCCGGGGGTCATGCATGATGCCCATGTGGATGACGGCGCGGATTTCGTTCTTCCGGAAGACGTCCTCCGCCTTCTTCTTGCGGAGGTCGAGCTCGTACATCTCGACGTCCTTCGGCCGTCCCGCGAAGGGCCGCCGGTCGATGCCGATGATGCGCTCGTGCTTGTGCAGCAGCTTCGCGAGGGTGCGGCCGAGGTTGCCGCTGATGCCCGTGACGACGACGGCCGGTTTCATGGAACCCCCCTCTTTAGCACCGCCGCGCCGGGCACTCACCAGAACACGCCCTGACGCTCCTTGAGGCCCTGGTGGAGCATGGATTGGATGGACGCCTTCACGGTGCGGACCTTCTTGTCCAGCTCACTGTCCTCGTCGTCCGGGCGCCCGGAGAAGTGCAGCGGCTCCCCGAAGTAGATGCGGTACTTCGTGGGCAGGGGAATGGGCAGGCCCGTGGGGGTGATGGGGAAGGACGGGAAGCCCAACAGCTTCGCCACCGGCTTCAGGTCCATCAGCGCCGGGGCCTGCTCCTCCGCGCCAATGACGGCCACGGGAACGATGGGCGTGTTCGTCTCCAGCGCCAGGCGCATGAAGCCCAAGCCGAACTCCTGGAGCTGGTAACGCTGGGGCCACAGCTTGTTGATGCCGCGCGTGCCTTCGGGGAAGACGAGGATGGCCTCCTCCGACTCCAGCAGCCGCCGGCAGTTCTCCGGCGTGCCAACAATCTGCCCCACACGGGCCATGAAGGTGGACACGTACGGGAGCGACGACACCCACTTCTCCACCATGCTGCGGATGACGCGGGGCGGGCTGGCATCCAGCATCATCGCCACGCCAATCATGGCGCCGTCCATGGGCAGCTGGCCGGAGTGGTTGGACACCAGCAGCACCCGGCCGGCGGGCACGTGCTCGATGCCAAACGTCTCCACGCGGAAGTAGTTCCGGTAGAGCCACAGGAGCGGGGCCACCGCGGACAGGCTGTAGTCCAAATCGAAGCCGAACGGGTCCACCCCGTACTCGTTGCCCGGGCGCGACAGGCCATGGAGCCGCTGCTTCTGTTCGGTGTTGGCCAGCCGGTCCGTCCACTCGCGCAGGCCCTTCTTCACTCGGTCGGTGACGTTCTCCAGCATGGGGGCTCTTTACACCACCGGCCCCGCCGCCGGGAGGGCCCGTCGGCGGAAGCCCTCGCCCTGGCGGAGCAAGCGTGCCCCACGGACACCCAGGCACGGCGGGGACGTACGCTGGCGGACAGGTGCCCTCGTGGGAACGCCTTACACCGAGGCCGACAGCCGGCCGGCGACGTCGCGCAGCGTGAGGACCTCACGCTCCGACTTCAGCCAGCCGAACACCTCGCGCAGGCGCGCCATCTTCTGGGTGGCGCTGACGCGCAAATCCCGCTGCTGCCGCACCAGCTCCGGAGGAATCCCGTCCGACGCGTCCAGCACGTCCACGCCGTGCAGCTCGAAGTTGAAGAAGGTGTCCCGCCGGCACGTGCGCCACAGCGCCCGCAGGGACGCGCGGGGCAGCGTGGTGGCGAAGGTGCCGATGAGGGGGAAGCGCAGCGCGGGCGTCACCGTCATGGGCAGCTCCAGCACCGGTCCCGAGCCCCGCCGGTAGGGCTGCGCGGGGTCGGGCCGGTACGGCACCCGAGGCGCCAGGAGCACGCGGGGCGTGTCCAGCACGGAGCGGGACGGACGCCCCAGCACCGACAGGGCCCCCATCACCGCCGCCTTCGCGGAGTAATACGGCACGGCGGGGAACGCCGAAGAGCCATACCGGTAGCCCAGCGCCGCGGTGGCCGCGTACAGGTCCGCGTTCAGCGTGTAGCCCGGCGCGCGGAACCCCTCCGGCCGCGCACCCGTGGCCGCGAGGATGGCGGCGTCCGCGCGCGCCAGGTCCGCGTGGATGGCCTCGGGGCCCCGGCGTGTCAGCGCGTAGTCATGGGCGTGGCTGTGGCTGGCCACCTCGATGCCCGCCTCGTGGGACGCGCGCATGCCCGCCACGGCGACCGGGTCGGATTCCAGGTCCTCACCGATGACGAAGAAGGTCCCCGGAATGCCCAGCCCGTCCAACAGCTCCCGGAAGCGTGGCACCGCCACCGCGTGCACCAGCGAGCGGGCGCGGGCGTCCAGCAACGACTCCGGCAGGCCGTGGATGCGGCAGTAGTGGGGCAGCGAGTCGAGGTCGACGGAGATGGACGCCAGCCGCACGGTGCGCCCTCCCCGGCTCAGGTCCCGCGGACGCGGATGACGTAGAACAGCTTGCCCACGTTCTTGAGCACGTTGGGCACGCGCTTGAACAGGTGGATGGAGGGCTGGCGCTTCTCGTGGAGCTGGATGGGAATCTCCATCACCCGCAGGCCCTCTCGCCACGCGCGGATGACGAACTCGCTGGCGAACACATCCATGTCCACCACGCACTTCTGGATGACGGGCAGCAGCGCCTCGCGGCGGAACGCCTTCAGGCCGTGCGTGTCCGTGCCCTGGAAGCCCAGCGCCACCTTCAGCAGCTTGTTGTGCACCCGCGTGGCCGCGCGGCGAATCAGCGGGCGCTGGTCACTGGCGCCCTTGGCCGCCTTGGAGCCCACCACCATGTCCGCCTCGCCCCGCTCCAGCCGCGGCAGCGCCGCGTCGTAGAAGGTCAGGTCGCACAGGTCGATTTCATCGCAGATGACGTAGGTGCCCCGGGCCTTGAGGATGCCGGCCTTGAGCGCCACGCCGTAGTTGGGCGTCTCCGAGTGGAACCAGCGCAGGCGCGGGTTGTTCGCGCACAGCTCTTCGAGGATGGCCGGCGTGGCGTCGCGCGAGCCGTTCTCCGCGAAGATGATTTCGTAGTCGAGCCCGCGCGCGTCCAGCCCCTGGCGCAACTCCTCCGCCGCCGAGGCGATGATGGACTCCTCGTTGTAGACAGGGATGACGACGGTGAGGTGCGGGGCCATGAACTCGAACAGAGATGGCTAACACGCCCCAAGCCACCCGTCGACACAATGCGACGGGTGGGCGAAGGGGATGTCAACCGTTGAGTATCCTCGCGCACGCACGCCCGGCGAGGATGGCGTCTTCCATGGAGGAGTACTCCCACTGCCCATAGCGGCCGGCAATCTGGATTCCGGCATGCTCCAGGAAGCGCAGAATCTCCGACTTCGCCGGGCCGTAGGCGTCGTCGTAGAGCACGTAGGCGTGGGGAATCTCGCGCGCCTGGGCGAAGAGCACGTCCTCCGCGGCGTGAATCATCTGCGAGCGCACCAGGTCCTCCACCGCGTACTTCTCCGCCGCGGCCAGGGACAGCTCGCCGTGGTGGCTGTACTCCACGTAGAAAGTGGACGTGTCCGGCGGCGCCAGCGGCGCGTACACCGCGGAGGGCGAGCCGATGCGGTACGTATGGAACTCCGGCTCCGGCAGGTAGATCCAATGCCAGGGCTGGCGGTTGGCCCCCTTGGCGCCCACGGCCACGTAGGTGACGGTGGTGGCGCGCAGCTGCTTCGCCGCGTCCTGCACCGCGTCGGGCACGCCGGCCTCGCCCTTGGCGAGCAGCTTCACCAGCCCGGGCAGGGAGATGCTGGACACCAGCCCCGCATAGGGCTGCACGCTCCCGTCGGACAGCGTCACCTTCCGGGCCTTCCAGTCAATGGCGGTGGGCTCGGTGTGGGTGCTGAGCTGGCCGCCCTTCAGGTGGCTCAGCATGGCGCGGGCGAGGCTCTCGATGCCGCCCTCTCGCGGGTACAGGAACGACGCGTTGTAGCCCACCGCGTCGCTGCCAGCGCCCAGCGCGCCGTCCACCACTTCTTTGAGGTTGGGACGGGGCACGAAGCGGCCCACCCAGGCGGCGGACATCTCACGCGGGTGCACCGTCCACAGCTTCTGGTTGTAGGGCACCATGAAGTTCTTCGCGAAGCCCTCGCCCATGTAGCGGAGGATGAACTCCTCGAAGTTGCGCGGCTCGCGCTCGCGCAGCTCGCGGCCCTTCTCACCGTAGACGGCCTCCACGTAGCCGGTGAGGTTCTCCGCCACCACCTCCGGCGGCAGACCGTGGGTGTTCACCTGGTACGGGAAGCGGGTGAACACCCCGCGCGTGAAGATGCCCGCCTTGCGCTGGATGCGGACCATCTGCTCCGGCAGCCACAGCGTGTTCACCAGGTCCTGGATTTCCGGGTCGCGCAGGTGGAGCCAGTGACCGGTGGGGTCAAAATAACACCCCTGGATGACCTCGGTCTTGATGAGGCCGCCGACACGGTCGGACTTCTCGATGAGGCGCCAGGGCTTGTTCAGGAAGTGGGCGGTGGAGAGGCCCGCGAGGCCCGCGCCCAGGATGACAATGGGTTCCATTGAGGGGCGGGTCTACCACCTTCCACTCCGGGAACGGCGAATCGAACGTGGCGTGCTGACCGGTGGACGGCAGGGGCCCTCGCCCGCTTGCCCGGGAGGGTGCGCTTCAACCTACTCGTGCGCGTTCTTTCCGGGCTGGAAACGCCTCTGGTAGCCTGCGCGCACCGCGAAGGCGCTCGGTCCCCCTCTCGCGAGTTCGGAATCCCATGAAAGTCTCCTGCCCGTCTTGCCAGACGAACTACAACATCGATGACAAGCGGATCCCGCCGGGCGGCGCGAAGCTCAAGTGCGCCCGGTGCCAGACCACCTTCCCCATCAAGCTCGATGCAGTGAGCGCGCCCGCGGCGCCTGCTCCCGCCGAGCCCGCCATTCCGCTCCCTGGCGCCGCATCCGCCGCGCCTCCGGCCGCCGCCATCCCGCTGCCGGGGGCCGCGCCCGCGCAAGCCGCCGCCATTCCGCTCCCTGGCGCCGCGTCCGCGCAGTCCGCAGCCATTCCGTTGCCCGGCGCCGCGACTGCGCAGCCCGCAGCCATTCCGCTCCCGGGCGCCCCCGCGTCCACGGGTGCCATCCCGCTGCCGGGGGCCGCGCCGGCCCACTCCGCAGCCATTCCGCTCCCTGGCGCTCCCGCGTCCACGGGCGCCATCCCGCTACCGGGTGCCGCGCCGGCCCACGCCGCCGCCATTCCGCTGCCCGGCGCCGCGCCCGCGGGCGCCATTCCGCTGCCGGGCGCCCCCGGGGCGTTCAGCGCCGCGCCCCACGCCGCCGCCATTCCCCTGCCCGGCGCGGCCGCGCCTCAGCCCGCCGCCATCCCCCTGCCGGGAGGCGCCCCGGAGGCCGACCCGTTCGCCTTCGACATGGGCGAGCCCGCCCAGGCCGCCGCCATCCCGTTGCCGGGAGGCGCCCCGGAAGCCGACCCGTTCGGCTTCGACATGAGCGAGCCCGCACAGGCCGCCAGCGTCCCGCTACCGGGAAGCGCTCCCGAAGCCGACCCGTTCGGCTTCGACATGAGCGAGCCCGCCCAGGCCGCCATGCCCCTCCCGGACGCCCCCCCCGAAGAGGACGCCTTCGCCTTCGACATGAGCTCGCCCGCGGAGGCCGCCGCGGCCATGCCGCAGGCAGATGGCCCGTCCGGCATGGACGCGTTCGGCGACGACTTTGGCGAGCCGGCCCGGGACACCCGCGAGGTGACGCGCGTCGTCTCCATTCCGCTGCCGAGCGACGCCTACCGCGAGCCCCCCTCCGCTCCGGCGTCGGGCTACGGCGTGAATGAACCCGCGGGAACGGCACGCGACTTCGACTTCGAGACCGTCGAAGCCCCCGTCGAGGACGCCGCACAGGGCTACGGGGTGAACGCGCCCGCGGGCACCGCCAGGGACTTCGATTTCGCCGACGACGCCCTGCCCGTTCCCGTCGAGGCCCCGCCCTCCGAGGACGCGTTCGCCTTCGACATGGGCGAGCCTGCCCAGGGCCAGCCGCCCCAGGCAGACCCCTTCGCCCTGCCGCCCCCTGAGGCCTACGCGCAGCCGGCCGCCCCGGTGGACGACCCGTTCGCCCTGCCGCCGCCGGACATGGCGCACCAGACGGACGCCTTCGCGCCGGACGCGTACGCGATGCCGTCCGCGCCCGAGTCCTCGCCCTACGCGATGCCTCCGCCCGCCGCGGGAGCGCCGTCCTTCGACTTCGCCGAACTGCCCGTCCCCGCGAACGCCGATCCGTTCGCACTGCCCCCTCCGGGAGTGGACTTCTCCGACC
>NZ_VHLC01000157.1:0-14589 GCF_006547355.1 Myxococcus sp. AB036A
GGTGGGCGCTGCTCGGGGGCTGCGTATTCGAACAGCTCGAGGCTGGGGCCGTTGCCGAGCCGGAGCAGCCGCATCGCGCGGATGCTGGAGCCCGGGAGGAAGCGCAGGCGTCGTTGCAGGTCCGGGCCTTCCTGGGGCGGCTGGCCTTTCGCCAGGCTGTCGTAGAGGACTTCGGCGCCAAGGGCCTCGATGAAGAAGGCCGTTGCCGCTTCGAGGTCCGGCACCGTCACGCCGATGTGGTCGATGCCGCGTACTCCGGGAGAGGCCGAAGGCATGGCGCGCACGCTCCTGAATGGGATGGAACGCGAGACTGCTAGGCAGCTCCACGGTGCGGCCATGTGAAGTGCCGCGTCAATGTGCGCTGTCCCGTGGGGCGGGCCGGTGTTCAGTCATGGGCGGGCCATGCCTCGGCACGAGAAACCCCGCCCCAGTGCTTCGCGGCACCGGGACGGGGCGGGGTGTGGGTGAAGCAGGCTGCGGAGCGGCTACAGCGTGGGCGTGCCGACGCGGTTGCTGCAGTACGCGCTGGAGCCGCAGGTGGTGCCGACGTTGGTGTACCAGGCCGTCTTGCGCGTGCCGTACTGACGGTTGTCCGCGTGGACGTGCGCGCCCGTGGAGTTACCCGTGGAACCCACGAGCCCCAGCGCGCAGCGGTCGCACGTCTTGGAGCCCGACGACACGTTGGAGTTCAGGTGGAGCTGGCGGAAGTCCCAGCCGCTGCCGCCCGTGACGACGTAGTAGTTGCCCGCGCCGCCGTTGCAGCTCGTGCCGCCGCTGCAGTTGTTCGCACAGCCGCCGTAGTAGGCATAGTAGCGGCTGACGTTGATCATCCCGCGGTGGTTCCACACGCTGCAGGTGCCGTTGCTCATGTCGAGCGCGTTGTGGCTGCTGCCCGAGCACGAGTAGTACGTCGTGGAACCCACGCGCGCGGCGGTGTCACAGATGGGACCCACGGCCGTCGCGGCCGTGACGGAGGTGGCCCAGCCCGCGGCGGCGAGCACCAGGCCCGCCATGGTCAGCTTCATCGTCTTCATCAAGAGACTCCCTCGTTGGTGTAGCGCTGCGTACTGCGGTGAAGCAGGGGTCACCTCCGGCGGCGCTGCTTCTCGCGCAGCACCAGCTCCCACTCCTGGAGGTTGAGCTTCAGGACGGACACCCAGGCGTCGATCTCCGCATCCATGGCGCGGTCCACGCCGCGCAGGGACTCCAGCACGGGCACTGCGTGGGCCTGCCCCAGCCGGGCAATTCCCTGGAGCGCCGCCTTGCGCACCGCCGGGTCCTTGTCTTCGCGGAACAGGTCCACCAGCGAGCCCCGCGCGCCCGCGGACTCACCGCCGGGCACGCCGCCCAGCGCCGTGGCCGCCGCCGCGCGCAGCTCCGGGTTCTCTGAGCGCAATTGGCGCGTCACCTGCTCCACCGCCTCGTGGCCCACGGCCTCCATGGAGACCTCGCGCAGCAGCTTCGCCGCCACCGCCGGGTCCTCCGATGCCGATGCCACCGACACCGCCGCTTCGGACACCCGGCGGTCATGGCCGCTGTAGACGTCCGCGCTCTCGGAGACGATGTTGTCCGCCACCGCCGCCCGCACCTCGGGGGACGCGTCGCGCACCAGTTGCTCGTACGTCACCACGCCGCCGTTCTTCTCCATGAACTCGACGGAGGGCACGCCGCGCAGGCCCCGCACCGCCGCCGCGCGCAGCGCCGGGTCCGCATCTCCGGTGGCCCGGGCGAGCAGCGGCTGGATGAGGCCGGGGTTCTCCGCGTTGCTCGCCTTGGTGGCCAGCGCCGCGCCCAGGGCCTCCAGGACCTCCGGGTCTCTTTCACCTTGCAGCGCCGCCAGCAGTGACTCCGCGGGCATGGCGAGCGCGGCTTCCTTCAGCCGCATCTTCACGTAGCGCTTCAGCGCGGGGGAGCCGTTCTTCATCGCCACGCGCGCGTCGTCCAGCATGCCCTGCACCGTGCATTGCGCGGGGCGGAGCGTCGCCTCGGCGCGCGCCGTCACGGGCGTCAGGGACGAAAGGGCCACCAGGAGCGCCGCGCGCCCCATTCGCTTCATCGACAGGGGGGACATCAGTGCGGCGCTCCTTCTTCGACCAGGCAGTTGTGGTGCTCGCGCTTGCCCAGCCAGATGCGGGCGAAGTCCACCGTGCCCGACGCGTAGAGAGCTTGGAACTCCAGGTAGTCCTGCGTGAAGCGCGGGTCCTTCGCGGCGAACTGCTCCAGCATCGGCAGCGCCTTGTCGCCGCCCGCGCGCACGGCGAAGCGGAAGATGGCCCAGCGCACGCAGAGGTCATGCTCGGCCAGGAAGGCGGCGCGGAGGATCTCCATCGCCTTCTCCGGCTCGCTGGTGACGCCCAGCCGGAAGGCCGCCATCTCCCGCACGTCCCGCTCGCGGTCGCTGGAGAGGATGCGCTTGAGCGAGTCGAAGGACTCCGCGCCGATGACGGGGTTCGAATACGACGGCATCTCCAGCGCGAGCAGCCGCACGGCCATGTCGTCGGACGTGCCGCCGATGTCCAGGAGCTCCTTCCAGTAGGGCTCGAAGGTGCCGGTGCGCTCGTAGTCCTCCTTCATCACCCGGCCCAGCGTGCGCGTGGCCACCCAGGCGGTGGAGTCCAGCGTCTCGTCCAGCGCCAGCTTCTTGAGGCGCTGGATGTCTCCCGGCGCCAGCTTCCGTTGCGTCTCCAGCGCGTCCAGCGCGGCGGAGCGCGTCTGCAAGGGCGCACCTGGGTCCTCGCCCAGCTTCAACAGGCTCTGCGCCACCTGCGGCGCATGCACCGCGGGCGCGGCCTTCAGCGCGTCCATGTAGATGCCCAACTCCGGTCCGCTGGCGCCCTTGGCCCACTCCAACACCTGGAGCGCGCGCGTCGCGTCGTTGCCCACCAGCTCCGTCAGCCGCTCCTGGAGGTATGCCGCCAGGTACCGGTCTCCGTTTCCGATGGCCGTCGTCAGCGCCTTCCGGAACGAGTCCATGGACACCGCGGCGTCGAAGGCATGCAGGCCGTCCCAGCACCCAGGCATGGGGATTTGCTCCACCGCGGGCTCGGGCTCCGAGGGCGTGGCGCCAGGGGGGCCGACACCGGGCGTGCCGCGAGGACCGGAGGCCGCCGAGGCGGTGGGCTCGGCCGATACGGGCTCGCCGGGAAGAGAGGGGCCAGTCCGTGGCCACAGCATCGCCACGGCCGCCGCAACCAGCAAGACGCCTGCGGCCACGGTCCAACGAAGGTTTCTGGAAGTCATCAGGGGAGGGGGGCGAATCAGTGAATCCTGCGAATTCTTGGATACTTTGAATTTGAGGGCCTTGGCAATGGGGCCCCCAGAACTCAGCCTGCGCGTCGCGTCATCGCTTCAAGGGAGACAGAAATGTCCACGGCACGCACAGTTCGAATGGGTGTCATTGGCGCGGGCTTCGCGCGCACCACGCAAATCCCCGCGCTGCGCGCCTTGCCGGGCGTGGAGGTGGTGAGCCTGGCCAGTGCGCGGCGCGAGAAGGTGGAGGAGGCAGGCCGGCAGTTGGGCGTGCCGCATGTGACGACGGACTGGCGTGAGGTGGTGTCACGGCCGGATGTGACGTGCGTGTGCATCTCCACGCCGCCCGCGCTGCACCGGGACATCACCCTGGCCGCGCTGGAGGCGGGCAAGGCGGTGCTGTGTGAGAAGCCCACCGCGTTGGATGCGAGGGAAGCGGAGGCCATGTGGCACGCGGCCCGTGAGCGGCGTGTCCTGGCGCTGTTGGACCATGAGCTGCGCTTCCTGCCCGCGCGGCAGCGGATGCGCGCCCTGCTGCGTTCTGGTGAGCTGGGCGTGGTGCGCGGCGCGCGTGTCTTCTATCGCAACGACAACCGCGCCTCGCCGGAGCGGCCGTGGGACTGGTGGTCGGACGCGTCGCAAGGAGGCGGGCTCCTGGGGGCCATCGGCTCGCACGCGGTGGACACGCTGCGTTTCATGCTGGGCGCCGAGCCCGACGAGGTGCTGGGCGAGCTGGCCACGCACACGCCCGAGCGGCCCGATGCGCTCACAGGACAGTCGCGCCCGGTGACGAGCGACGACGAGGCGCGGTTGCTGCTCCGCTTCGGTGCGACGACAACCGTCATCGAGATGTCGATGGTGTCCCCCGGCAAGCCCGTGCACGGCGTCGAGGTGTCCTGCGCGCGCGGGGGCCTGCGCGTGGAGGGCCGCGAACTGTGGCGCTCCACGGTGGGGACACGTGCCTGGGAGCGGGTGGCGCTTCCCGAGGAGCCGCCGCTTCCACCCGGCCTGCCGGACAACGAGTGGGCGCGCGGCTTCCTGCTGCTGGCCCGAGCATTCACCCAGGCCCTGCGCGAAGGCCGCGCCTCGGTGGAGGACGCGGCCACGCTGGAGGACGGCTGGCGCAACCAACGGGTGTTGGATGCGGCTCGGCGCTCACATGTGGAGCGCCAGTGGATTCGCCTGTCCTCCGGGACGTAGGTGCTCCCCGGCCATCCCGGAGGACACGGCGGGCTTCAGGGCGACAGTCTCAGGAGGAGGGTGAAGCCTCCTTCGGAGGAGTACTCTGTCTGGTCTACGCGGATGACCTCCGACTCCTCGAGAAGGCCACCGAAGAACACCTCTCGCGAAGGCGTCAGGCCCAGCAGCGTCGGCGCCAGTCCGTCTCCCACGGCGCGGGACCAGCGGTGGCCGCCGTCGGGCCCGTAGCTGGCCACGAAGGAGCTCTCCTCGCCGGCCTGGTCGGGATTCAAGGTGCCGCCGCCCAGGTCCGTCTCGTAGCTGAACACGCCCGACGTCACCAGGTTGCCCTGTGCGTCCACGACGAGGTCTCCGCCGTACTCACCATGGACCCCGCCGTACAGGCGTGCCCAACGGTCCGTCGAGGAGGACTCCAGCACGCCCAGCACCATGTCCGGGTCTTCGGTGGGGTTCGTCAGCGACGTGCCCGCGAAGGTGAAGGTGCCACGGACATAGCCTCTAAACGCCACGGCGCCATCCGGCATCGCCGCCACCCCCGTGATGTTGCCCCGCGCCCCTTCGAGGCGTCGCACCCAGTGGCGCTCCCCGGTGGGAAGGAAGCGCGCGATGAAGGGCGTCATCCACGTGGAGGAGCCCAGGTCATTGACGCCGCTCGTGGTGCCGCCGACCAGGATGTGTCCCTGGCTGTCGGTCGCCACGGCCAGCCCCAGCGTGTCCCAATCGTTGCCCGCGGCGAAGGCATGGGACCACAGGTGCGTTCCCTCCCAGGAGAACTTCGCGAGGAACATTCCCCGGCGGCCGACGGTCGTGTGACTGGAAGGCCCCGCGTCCAGGGGGCCACCTCCCAGGTCCGTGCGGCCCTGGAAGTCACCGGTGACAATGAGGCTGCCGTTGGCGTCGGTGGCGATGCCGCGCGCCCAGATTGGGGCCGGCGTGGTCATCCCCTGCTCATGGGTGAAGGCGCGGAAAGCCTTGCCCCAGACGAACTGCCCGGTGGGGCTGAACTTCGCGATGAACAGGCCGTGGTTGCCAGGACCCGTCCCGGGGAGGGGGCCCGTGCCGAAGTCCAGCGGGCCCGTGAAGCTCCCGTGTACGAGCAGATTGCCCAGGGGCGTCATCACGAGCCCTCCGAGCGTCCGCCAACCCCCGTTGTTCTCGGGGTAGTTCTGCATCCACACCACGGAGCCGTTCGCGTCGTACCGGGTCAGCCGCATCCCCGACCCGGTGTCCGTGGAGTACGTGGCCAGGGTAGCGAAGCCGCCGCTGCCATCCATGGCCAGGTCGCGAGGGAGCGTGTCGCCGCGGAGGACCTGGGTGACGGCGCCGCCCGTGCCCCGGTGCTGGCACCGGGGTTCCGTCTCCCGCAGTCGCAGCCGCAGCTCAGGACCAAGGCCATACGTGGGGTGCCGGGTCGAGGCGAAGTCCGTGCCGTCTCCCACCTCGGGCACGAGGGCGAAGCTGTACAGGCCATTGCCCGTCACGTGGGCCGTGACGTCGTACGTCACGAAGGTCCCGGAGGCGATGGGACCCACGTTCGCCAGCGGCGCGCCGACGAGGGCGGGGCGGTTGTTCCACGTGAGGGAGTAGGGGTCCCAATCCGCGCTGGTGGCATACACGGCGGGGCCGTTGCTAGAGCCATCCAGGGCATGGAGCCTCAGCTCCGCCTGGATGACGGTGGTGGACGCAGCGGCGTCGACCCGGAAGCGCAGGTAGGTCTCCTGCCGGGGGGTTCCGTCGGAGATGAGCACCGTGGACGTGTTGTGCGGCGTGTCCGGCGCGCCCTGCACGACGTAGGTGTCACCTGCCCTGGGCGCCGTGCTGTTGTACTCCCGGCCCAGGTCCTCGCAGCCGGGCGGAAGCGCCTGCACCTTCACCGCCGCGGTCTGGGCCTGCTGCTCCCCGGACTCCTCCGCCACCACGCCGCCACACCCCACCGCCATCCCGAGGATGGGCAACAGGCCCAATCCCTTTCTCCACTGCTTCACAATCACTTGCGCCTCCCGGACCCATTGTCCGTTGCAAAGTGATTGCACTCGCAGTGCCAATGGCAGGCGTCCCCGGGATGCTGAAAGCCGTGGGGGATTGGCCCGTGCCTCGCCCTGGGGGGCGCCTTTCTTTCCCTGTCGGTCCGGAACAATGGCCCTGGAGGGCCGTGTGATGTCCACCCGCCCACTGCCCAGGTGGAGATGCGCGCGACCGTTGCCAGATTGCATCGGAAGGAGCCACCGGATGAAAGACCAGCCCGCAGCACCCGAACGACCGGATGCACCAGCGCCCGCCGGGCCGCCTGCTGGCACGAAGCCCCCGTGGCACGCGCTGTCTCCGGACCAGGTGCTGACGTCGCTCGGGAGCACGGCCGAAGGGCTGACGGATGAGGAAGCGCGCGAGCGTCTGTCGCGTCATGGGCCCAACGTGCTGGAGCGCGCCCAGAGGGACGGCCCGCTGAAGCTGCTGTGGCGGCAGGTGAACAGCCCCTTCATCTGGGTGCTCATCGCCTCCGCGGTGCTGGCCGTCATCATGGGGAAGGTGACGGACGGGCTGGTGGTGGCCGCGGTGGTGGTGCTCAACACCCTCATCGGCTTCGTGCAGGAGTACCGCGCGGGGAAGGCCATTGAGTCGCTCAGCCGCATGGTGCCGGAGAACGCCACGGTGATTCGCGCGGGCCGCAAGCTGCGGGTCCCCGCGGCGCAGGGCGTGCCGGGCGACGTCATGGAGCTGGCGCCGGGTGACAAGGTGCCCGCGGACATGCGGCTGCTCTCCGCGCGCAACCTCACGGTGGAGGAGGCCGCGCTCACGGGCGAGTCCGTGCCCGCGCAGAAGGCCGTGGCGCCCGTGCCGGAGGAGGCGGAGCTGGGAGACCGGGCCAGCCTGCTCTTCGGTGGCACCCTGGTGACGTCCGGCTCCGCCACCGCGGTGGTGGTGGCCACCGGGCAGGCCACCGAGCTGGGCCGCATCTCCACGTTGCTCCGCGAGGCCACCGACCTCCAGACACCGCTCACCAAGGCGCTGGCCGTCATCGGCAAGTACATCACCCTGGGCATCCTGGTGATCTCCGCCGCGCTGCTGGGGGTGGGGCTGGTTCGTGGCTACGCGGTGAGCGAGGCCGTCGTGGTGGCGATTACGCTGGCCGTCGCCGCCATTCCAGAAGGACTGCCCGCCATCGTCACCATCGCCCTGGCCATTGGCGTGCAACGCATGGCCGCCCGGCGCGCCGTCATCCGCAAGCTGCCCGCGGTGGAGACGTTGGGCAGCACCACCGTCATCTGTACGGACAAGACCGGCACGCTCACCCGCAATGAGATGACGGTGCAGGCCTTGTGGACGACGCATGGGCGCTACGCGCTCAGCGGCGTGGGCTACGCCCCCAAGGGGGTGCTGACGCGAGGGGGGCCGCCGTTGGAGGCGCCGCCGCCGGACGTGTGTGAGCTGCTGCTGGCGGGCGCGCTGTGCAACGACGCCGCGCTCCAGCCCCGCGAGGGACAGTGGGACATGACGGGCGACCCCACCGAGGCCGCGCTGCTGGTGGCGGCGGAGAAGGCGGGCATGCACGTGGACGACGCCCGGCAGGCGCACCCGCGCGTGGACGCCATCCCCTTCGAGTCGGAGAACCAGTTCATGGCCACCCTGCACGATGACGGGAAGGGCGGCCGCCGCATCCTGCTCAAGGGGGCGCCGGAGGTCGTCCTGCGCCGCTGCGCCCTGGAGGACGGCTGCTCGTCCAGCATGGTGCTGGCGGAGGTGGACGGCCTGGCGCGGCAGGGCATGCGCGTGCTCGCGGTGGCATACCGGGAGGTGACGGTGTCACACGTGGCGTTGCGCATGGAGGACGTCGAGGGCGGCCTGCGGCTGCTCGGCCTGGAGGGGATGATTGACCCGCCTCGCGAGGAGGCCATGGCCGCGGTGCGCGCCTGCCACGACGCGGGAATCACGGTGAAGATGATTACCGGTGACCACCCCTCCACGGCGGCGGCCATCGGCGCGCAGTTGGGCCTGTTGAAGCCGGGGGAGGAGGGCATCACAGGCGCGCGGCTGGCCACCACGGATGACGCGGCGCTGGAGGAGGTGGCCCTGCGCTCCAACGTCTTCGCGCGGGTGGCGCCCGAGCACAAGCTGCGGCTGGTGCGCGCGCTCCAGCGCCGGCAGCACGTCGTGGCCATGACGGGGGACGGCGTCAATGACGCGCCCGCGCTCAAGCAGGCCAACATCGGCGTGGCCATGGGCATCACCGGCACGGCGGTGGCGAAGGACGCAGCGGACATCGTGCTGACGGATGACAACTTCGCCTCCATCGTCGCGGCGGTGGAGGAGGGGCGGCGCGTCTACGACAACCTCATCAAGTCGCTGGCCTTCGTCCTGCCCACCAACCTGGGGCTGGCGCTCATCCTGCTGTTCGGCGTGTCCCTCTTCCCCATCCAGGAGGTGGGCGGACGGCTGGTGCCGCTGATGGCCATGCTGCCCACGCAGTTGCTCTGGATAAACCTGGTGGCCACGGTGTCGCTGGCGCTGCCGCTGGCCTTCGAGGCCCGGGAGCCGGACGTCATGCGCAGGGCCCCCAGGGACCCCGAAGCGCCGGTGCTCAACCACTTCGTGGTGATGCGCACCGGACTGGTGGCGTTGCTGATGGCCGCGGGCGCCATCGGCCTCTTCCTGTGGGAGTACCGCCGGGACATTCCTCGCACGGGGCACGCGCACGCGCTGGCCGAGGCCCAGACGATGGCGGTGAACACCGTCATCAGCTTCCAGATGTTCTACCTGTTCATGTGCCGCAGCCTCATGGGCTCCGTGCGCAAGGTGGGCCTCTTCAGCAACCGCTCGGTATTCGTGGGCATGGGCCTGCTGGTGCTCCTCCAGGTGGCCTTCATGTACCTGCCCTTCATGCAGCGCGTGTTCGGCACCGCGCCCCTGGGCTTGGAGGACGTGGGCCTGTCCATCCTGGTGGGCGCGGTCGTGCTGCCGGTGGTGGGGCTGGAGAAGTGGCTGCGGCAGCGCAAGGACGACACGGACGCTTCATCAGGACGCGGCGCCGCGCGGCTGCGCGAGCGTGTGCCCACGTGAGGCGGCTCAGGGACGCGTGGGCCGGGCGGCGGCGTCCGGCAGCGTCCAGTCCCGCTCCATGAAGGTGATGCGGCACTGGTCCAGCCGGGGGCCGCAGGCACGGTCCAGGTCACTGCGGGTGTCGCAGCCCGGGCGCTCCTCGCAGGTGTCCGGCAGGAAGGCCCAGACGAACTGGAGCACGTTGCCGCCGCGGCCCTCGGGCAGCGCGGCGAGGAAGTCCTCGCGATACTCCTCGAACAGCGACGTCAGGTAGACGGTGTCCCGCTCCAGCCGCACGTTGCGCCGGTCGCCCACGAAGCGGCGTCCGGCCTCGTTGAGCTGCGAGTCCAGGAACTCCGGCTGGAAGTGCGAGCCGTCCAGCCGGGGGCCCCCACGCGCGGCCTGGAAGAGCGCCAGGTGGATGCGCGGGTCGGCGAACTCGCGGCGCAGCACGCGGTTGTGCAGCGCCCACAGCGTCAGCCGCTCACCGCCCACCGCCCAGGAGCGGCCCCAGAAGAAGCGTCCCAGCACGGGCTGCTGCACGGTTTCGAGGTACGGGTAGCCGTCCACCACCTGCTGGAGCACGAGCGCGTTGTAGGCGTTGAGCCAGTAGGCCAGCGCGTCCTCCGGCGTGGGAAAGACGTCCGGGCGGTTGTGGGGGGAGAACGACGCCAGCGAGTCGACGAAGCCGTCCAGCGTCTTGCGCTCGCGCCCCACCGAGGCGAAGTCCACGTCCCCGTCCGGGCGCACGTGCCGCAGCACCTTCTCGTAGTCGTGGTAGCTGAACGGGGTGGCGGGGGAGGGCACGCGCGCGGGCAAAAGGCCCTGCACGTGGAGCGCGCCTCCCGCGCCCAGCAACGCGGCCACGGCGAGCAGCACGGCGAAGACGTGGGGACGACGGCGAGGAGCGGAAGAGGTGGCCACGGGGGCGGGAGCATAACCCAGGGGGAAGGGGGCTGCCCGGCCCTCCAGTTCATCCCGCGTAACTCGGAGTCCATTCCAAGCAGGGATAGTCGTCGATTTATACTGGGCCTTCATGGAGCCTACCCCCAAGGTCATCCGTCACTTTCATCCGGTGCTCTCCGCCCGCGCGCTGGGCACCCGGCCGGTCCGCGTGGAGGTGGCGGGCCGCGCCTACGCGCTCTTCCGGGATGGCACGGGGCAGCCCGCGGCGCTCGCGGATGCCTGCCCCCATCGCTTCGCGCCGCTGTCCAAGGGGACGGTGCGCGCGGACGGCCGGCTCCAGTGTCCGTACCACGGCTGGCGCTTCGACGCGGAGGGGCGCGGCAGCAACCCCAGCCAGCCGGAGCTGCGCCACTGTGACGCGCGCAGCTTCCAGGTGGTGGAGCGCTACGGCTACCTCTGGCTGGCCGAGCGGGACACACCGCTTTCGGCCATGCCCGACATGGGTGATGAGGGCTACGTCTTCGGCGGCGCGTTCTCCACGCACTTCGCGGCGCCGCTGCACGTGTCGCTCGACAACTTCAGCGAGGACGAACACACGCCCTACGTCCACACCCGGCTGGGCTGGGACGACCCGAACGCGGGCCGGGTGGAGTTCGAGGCGCGCAACCTGGAGGACCGCACGGAGGTGCACTACCGCGCCCCGCAGCGGCCCGCGCCCATCATGACGGTGCTGGGCGTGCGCGACGGTGACTTCTTCCAGAACGACTGGGTGACGCGCTTCGACCCGGTGCGCAGCCAGTACACCATCTGCTGGGTGGCGCCGGACGGCTCACCGCGTCCCTTCATCACCCGGGCGAACATCTTCTTCGTGCCGGAGACGGCGCGCACCACGCGCCTGCACGTCTTCTCATTCCTGCGCACCGAGCAGCGGCTGCTGCGTCCGCTGCTCCCCGTGGCGGCGCGGGCGGCCATGGCGCTCACCTGGTGGGAGGTGCGCGACGACGCGCGCTTCATCACCACCGTGGCGGACACGCCCTACAGTCACAAGGGCATGCGGTTGGACCGTTTCGACGCGCCGCTGGTGCACCAGCGGAGGCTCATGGAGCGCATCTACTACGGCGCCGGTCCGAAGATGACGGGGGCCGTGGTGCCGCTCACCCGCGAGGCCCCGGGCGGCTGAGGACCCCCAGGGCGCGCTCGCGCTCAGTGCAGTGAAGGAGAGGGCCCTTCGTACGCCGGAGTGGCCACACCGGTGCGCGCCTCGTAGGCGTTGCAGCCGCTTTCTCCGGACACCTCCAATTCGAACTCGGCCAGCTCCGGCTGCATGCAGCGGTGCGTCTCGCCGGCGCTCTGGGGGGTCTGGTTGGCGAAGTAACGGCAGCCCTTGCAGTTGCCCCACTGTCCTTCCGCCATGACGTCCTCCTCGGGAAAGGGTGCGATGCCTCTCTCCACGAGGGTGGGGCTGGCGAAGGCCGCTCACAACCGGCGCTCGCCGCCCACCTTCCACGGCGGGCAACCCGGCGCCTGGGAATGGCGGGCGCCGGGAGGCCGCGCGGAATTACGGCTGCCGGGGGGCGTCCGCCGGCCCTTCCTGGGTGGGCTGCGTCGGCTGCGTCTGCTCCGGCAGCGGCTGGAGGAACGGCGCCTCCGAGGTCTCCACCTTCAGGTCCGTCGTCAGGGGACGGGCACCGAACGCGCCCACCGCGCGCAGCAGGCGCAGGCCGGCGAGCGAGGCCTGCAGCCGCTCACCCACCAGGCCAATCTCCGCCTGCGTCAGCGCGGTGTTCGCGTCCGCGACCTCCAGGTACGTGGCCACGCCTTCCTTGAAGGAGACCTCGGTGAGGCGATGGGACTCGCGCGCCAGCTCCACGGCCTGCGAGGCCTTGAGGCGGTTGGCCAGGGCGCTCTCCAGGTCGAGCTGCGCGGTATTCACTTCCTGGCGCGCGGTGAGCTCCGCCTTGCGCTGCAACGCCCGGTTCTCCGCGATGACGGCCGAGGCCTCCTGCAGGTTGGCCTCACGCAGGCCGCCGTCCCACAACGTCCAGCTGGCGCCCAGGGTGATGAGCCAGATGCGGTTGGAGCCCACGAGGCCCGCCGCGTTGCTGATGTTGTAGGTGCCGGAGACCTGCACGTTGGGCAGGTAGCTGAGCCACACGCCGCGCTTGTTGATTTGCGCCAGCTCCACGGACTCACGCGCCGCGGCGACGTCCGCGCGCTGCTCGAGCGAGCGCTCGACGAGCACGGTGGTGTCCGTCTTCTCCGGCACCTGGGGCTCCGGCGGCGGCGCCACGTCGAAGTTCGGGTCGTCCAGCGCCAGCAGGGTGGCCAGCACCAGCTTGGCGGACGCCTCCGCGTTGCGCGCGCGGATCAGGTCCTGCTCCGCACGGGCCAGGTCCTGCTCGGCGCGCAGCAGCGCCACGCGCGTCACCGTCCCCGCCTCGAAGCGGACCTGCGTGTCCTTGGCGCGCGCGCTGTTGAGCTCCACCAGCCGCTCCTGCACCGCCACGGCCTGGGCCTGCGCCACGGTGCCGTAGTACGCCTGCGCCACGCCGAAGAAGATTTCGCGCCGCGCCTGCTCCACGTTGAGCTCCGCCACGCGCTCCGCCTTGTAGGCGGCCTGGATGCCGGCCCACAGCTGCGGGGCGATGATGGCCTGCCGCACCTGGCCCTGGGCCTGCATCTGCACCCGCGGCTGGATGACGATTTCCACGGGCGCGAGCGGACCCGCCGGAATCACCGCTTCGATGGAGTTGCGGGTGATGGCGCCGTTGACGGTGACGTTGGGGAGGTAGCCGGCCCAGGCCTTGCGCGACGCGGTATCCGCCTGAGCGAGGCGGGCCTGTGCGGCCTTGAGGTCCAGGTTCTCCTTGCGGGCGCGGTTGAGCGCGTCCTCCAGGGTCAGCGTAGGCGGCGGTGCCGCGGCCAGGGTGGCCGCGAGGGACAGCGCCAGGAATGAACTCATGACCGCCTCTACCTCCTCAAGGGCCCGCGCCGGCGCGGGCCACTGCGTCCAGAATGGACTTGCTACGGGTTCGAGCCTCGGGTCGGCAGCCATAGTCCATGACGTCCGAATTTGGAAGCTCCGGAATGTAGTAACCCTCAATAGTTGATGAGGTCAATTGTTTAGGTGGCTCAGGTGACATAACATGAGAGGCATGAACGGGAGCGGCGAGCAGCTGGAGCGGAAGACGAAGCCGGGGAGCGGGCCCGGACAGGCCGGACCCGCGGGTGACTTGCCACGCCAGGCGTGGACACTCCTCTTCGAGCTGATGCACACGCACATGCGCAACTTCCCCGCACTGGCGGCGGAGTTCGACCTGTCACCGGTGCAGGCGCACGTGTTGCGGCAGCTGGGGGAAGGGCCGCTGGCCATGAGCACGCTGGCCGCCTACCTGTCGTGCGACGCGTCCAACGTCACAGGCCTGGTGGACCGGATGGAGGCGCGCGGACTGGTGGTGCGCCGCAGCTCCGAGCAGGACCGGCGGGTGAAGATGCTGGTCCTGACGGAGGACGGCGCTGCGCTGCGCGAGCGGCTGCTGGAGCGCATCTTCGAGCCGCCGGACGCCATCTGCGGCCTGCCGGAAGAAGACCTGTGCGCGCTGCGCGACATCATGCGCCGCGCGCTGGGCGCGCAGTAGGCGCCCCGCGTCAGTCCAGCAGGAAGGTGTACGAGTATTTCATCTCCGTGGAGACAGGCTCGCCGCCCTTGATGGCGGGCTTGAAGCGGAAGCGGCGGATGGCATCCCTCGCCGCCTCGTTGAGGCCGTAGCCGGGCCCCTTGAGAATCTTCACCGCCACCACCTTGCCCTCGTGGTCGATGGTGATGGAGAGCGTGACGGTGCCCTCCACGCCCGCGCGGCGCGCTTCCTCCGGATAGGGAATCTTCACCTCGGAGGCCACCGTGGGCTCGGAGTCCACCTGGTAGATGGGCGCGTACTTCGGCGCGCTGTACCCCTTCACGTCCTTGGGGTCCTTCGCGGTGGGGCCCGTCCTGCCATACAGCGTGTTGCCCACGGGCGCCGCGAAACCTCCAGCGCTGGTGGTGGAGGACATCGACAGGCCCACCACCAGGGGCGCGGGCTTCGCGGAGGGAGGCGGGGTGTCGTTGGGCGGCGGCGGCGCGTCCACGGGCGGCGGCGGCAGCGGCTTGGGCGCCACGGCCACCTTCACCGGCGGCGGCTTCACCACCCTGGGCTTGGG
>NZ_VHLC01000158.1:0-14474 GCF_006547355.1 Myxococcus sp. AB036A
AGTCGGACCTGGAGGACTTGAAGGTGCGAGCGGAAGCCGGTTCGGGGGAACCGGGATGCGACCGGGGGGACGCAGCGCTCACGCCCACGAGGCAGCCGGGAACGACGTTGAAGTGACCTGATGGGCTCATGGCGTGGGGGGAACCCCAGCCGGGGGGCTGGGATGCGACGGGGGTCGCACCCTTCCGCGCCATGAGTCCGCCAGGACGAGCACCTGGATGCCGAAAAGGCCCGAGGGCCTCGGACCGTTGGGGGACGGTCCGAGGCCCTCTCTTTTTTGCGGGCTACGGCCGCGTCTTCGTCTTCTTCAGCGAGTCCTTCGCCTGCAGAGCCACATGGTCCGCGGTGAAGCCGAACTTCTGCTGCAGCGCCTTGATGGGCGCGGAGGCGCCGAAGCTGCGCATGGCGACGATGTTGCCGTCATGCCCCACGAAGCGCTCCCAGCCGAAGGCGGCGCCCTTCTCCACCGCGACGCGGGCGCGCACGGACGGAGGCAGCACGCTGTCCCGGTACTCCTGGGACTGCGCCTCGAACAGCTCCCACGACGGCAGGCTGACCACGCGCGAAGGGATGCCGTCCGCCTTGAGCTTCTCCTGGGCGTCCAGGCACAGCGACACCTCGCTGCCAGTGCCGATGAGGATGACCTCCGGCTTGCCGCCCTCCGCCTCGGACAGCACGTAGCCGCCGCGAGCCACGCCAGACGCCGCGCCGAACTTGCTGCGGTCCAGCGTGGGCACGGGCTGGCGCGTGAGCACCAGCACCACCGGGTGCTTGCGCTGCTGGGCAATCACCCGCCACGACTCGACCACCTCGTTGGCGTCACCGGGGCGCAGCACGATGATGCCGGGAATCGCGCGCAGCGACGCCAGCTGCTCCACCGGCTGGTGCGTGGGGCCGTCCTCGCCCACGCCAATGGAGTCGTGGGTGAAGATGTGGATGGCGGGCAGCTCCATCAGCGCGGACAGGCGGATGGCGGGGCGCTCGTAGTCACTGAAGATGAGGAACGTGGCGCCGTAGCCGCGCAGCTTGCTCAGGCACAGGCCGTTGACGATGGAGCCCATCGCGTGCTCGCGCACGCCGAAGTGGATGTTGCGCCCCGCGTACTCGCCCGGCTTCATCGCCTCCCCGCCGGTGATGTACGTCTTCGTAGACGGGTTGAGGTCCGCCGAGCCGCCCACCAGCCACGGGTAGTGCTTGGCGATGGCGTTGAGCACCTTGCCGCTGGAGTCGCGCGTGGCCAGTCCCTTGGCGTCGGCGGGGAACGTCGGCAGCTCCGCGTCCCAGCCCTGGGGCGCGTCGCGGCGCTGCATGCGCTCCAGCTGGTCGGCCAGCTCGGGGAACTGCTTGCGGTACTCAGCGAACTTCTGCTCCCACTCCGTGCGCAGCTGCTTGCCCCGAGCGCCCATGCGCTCCTGGAAGCGCTCGCGCACGCCGTCGGGGACCAGGAACTTCTCGTCCTCGGGCCAGCCGTAGAAGCGCTTGGTGCCCTTGATTTCCTCGTCGCCCAGCGGCTCGCCGTGGGCCTTGGAGGAGCCCTGGAGCTTGGGCGCGCCGTAGGCAATCTGGGTGGTGACGATGATGAGCGTGGGCTTGCCGCGCGCCGTCTTGAAGGTGCGCAGCGCCTCACCCATGGCGTTCAAGTCGTTGGCGTCCGGCACGCGCAGCACGCGCCAGCCGTAGGCCTCGAAGCGCCGGCCCACGTCCTCGGTGAAGGCCAGGTCGGTGCTGCCGTCGATGGAGATGTGGTTGCTGTCGTAGATCCAGCACAGGTTGGGCAGCTGGAGGTGGCCGGCGATGGACGCCGCCTCGGACGCCACGCCCTCCATCAGGTCGCCGTCGCCGCAGATGGCGTAGACGTCGTAGCCGAACATCTCGAAGCCGGGGCGGTTGTAGTAGCTCGCGAGCCAGCGGCTGGCCATGGCCATGCCCACGCTGTTGGACACGCCCTGGCCCAGGGGGCCGGTGGTCGTCTCCACGCCGCTGGTCCACCGGTACTCGGGGTGGCCCGGAGTGGACGAGTCGAGCTGCCGGAACTTCTTGATGTCCTCGAGCGACACGGTGGGCGCGTCCTCGACGGTGTACTCCCGCGTGACGCGCTTCACCCCGGCCAGGTGGAGCAGCGCGTACAGCAGCATGGAGGCGTGGCCGTTGGACAGGATGAACCTGTCCCGGTCCGGCCAGATGGGGTGGGACGGGTCATACCGGAGCTCCTGCTGCCAGAGCTGGTACGCCACGGGGGCCAGGGACATGGGAGCCCCCGGGTGGCCCGAGTGGGCCTGCTGTACCGCATCCATGGCGAGGGTGCGGATGGTGTTGATGGCCAGCACGTCCTGCTTGTCGGTTGTCATGGTGTCCTCGCGGTCCCGCTCGCGTGCGCGCGCACCATGCCGCAAGTGACGCTCCAGGTGCTGCACCAAATGCGCTGGGGCTCGCCCGGCCGTCCGCCAGTCCACGGGCGCACCCGGAATTCCTGCCCTGGGGGGCACGGGAATGAATCCCGCGCGCCCTACGGACACGCCTCAGCGCCGCGCCGCCGCGCCCTTCACGGTCCGTCCGCGCGTCAGGTGCGTGACGGCTTCACCCAGGCCCTCCACCGTCAGGGCGAACATGGGGAAGATGCGGGCAATCACGGAGATGGTCCCCGTGCGCCACGTGCCCATGGGCTCCGGGTTGAGCCACACGTTGCGCTCGAAGTGCTGCGCCAGCTGCATCAGCCACGTCAGCCCTTCCAGCCCGTCCGTCTTGTAGTGCCCCTGCGCGTCGGTGCGGATGGACAGCTCGTAGGGTGCCATGGAGGCATCCCCCACCATCACCAGCTTGTGGTGCCGTCCCACCTGGGCCACCAGCTCCGGCACCGTGATTCCGCCAGTGAGCTGCGGCGTGGCGTAGAGCTTTCCGTAGACGCAGTTGTGGAAGTAGTAGGTGCGCAGCTCCTTGAAGTGCGTCGCCTGGCTGGCCACGCTGAACAGCCGGCTCACCAGCGCCGCGTACGGGTCCATGGAGCCGCCCACGTCCATGGCCAGCACCACGCGCGTGTTGGGGCGTCGCGGCGGCCGTGTCACCACTTCCAGCTCACCGGCGTTGCGTGCGGTCGCGGCGATGGACTCGTCCACGTCCAGCTCGTCTGGCGCGCCGTCCCGGGCGAAGGCGCGCAGCTTGCGCAGCGCCACCGCCATCTGCCGCGTGTCCAGCACCACGTCGTCGCGGTAGCCGGCGTACTTCCGGGCGCCGGCCTGCATCAGCGCGCGGCCCTGGCGGTTGCCCGCGCCGCCGCCCACGCGGATGCCCTCGCGGCCGAAGCCGTTGTTGCCGAAGGGAGACGTGCCGCCAGTGCCCACCCAGCGGTTGCCACCGTCGTGGCGCTCCTTCTGTTCCTTCAGGCGCTCCTCGAAGAGCCGGCGAATCTCCTCCGGGTCCAGCTGCTCCAGCAGCGCGACTTCCTCGGGGCTCAGGTCGGGCCGCTCGCGGGCCTCCTCCAGCCAGTTGAGCAGCTCCTGCGTCAGCTCCAGGCTCGCCGACTCCACGCCCTGGAAGTGGGCGAGGAAGGCCTGGTCGAACGCATCCAACTGCGTCTCCGAGTGCACGAGCAGCGCCCGGGCCACATGGTAGAAGCCGTCCAGGTGGCTGTCGTGCAGGCCCGCTCGCAGCGCGCCAGCCAGCGCCAGCGCCTCCTGGGCGCCGACCTTCAGCCCGCGCCGGCGCAGCTCATAGAAGAAGGGCAGGAACATGGCAGCGCCTCGTCAGGCCCGGGGACGGCGCCCGCGCCCGAAAGCCTCCGCCACGGAGACCAGGTCCTGCTCCTTCTTCAGCAGCGCGCCCAGGAAGGGGAGCTGTTCGTCCAGCTTGAGGTCGTTGACGCCTTGGGCCTTGAGCACGGCAATCCAGTCGATGAGCTCGCTGGTGGAGGGCTTCTTGCGCAGGCGGGTGAAGCTGCGCAGCTCGTAGAAGACCTTCAGCGCCTGCTCGGACAGCGCGCTGTCCAGGCCCGGGTGGTGCACGTCGACGATGCGGCGCATCAGCTCCGCGTCCGGGAAGTCGATGAAGTGGAACACGCACCGGCGCAGGAAGGCGTCGGGCAGCTCCTTCTCGTTGTTGGATGTAATCACCACCACGGGGCGGTGTTTCGCCACCACCTCGTCACCCGTCTCGGTGACGCGGAAGCGCATCCGGTCCAGCTCGTGGAGCAGGTCGTTGGGGAACTCCAGGTCCGCCTTGTCCACCTCGTCGATGAGCAGCACCACGCGCTCGGGGGAGGAGAAGGCCTCGCCCAGCGGCCCCTGGCGGATGTACTTGCGGATGTCTCGCACGTCCCCGTCGTTGAAGCGCGAGTCATACAGGCGCTGCACGGTGTCGTAGACATAGAGACCGTCCTGCGCGCGGGTGGTGCTCTTCACGTGCCAGGTGATGAGCCGGTGCCCCAGGGCCTCGGCGATGGCCTCCGCCAGCAGCGTCTTGCCGGTGCCGGGCTCGCCCTTCACCAGCAGGGGGCGCTGGAGGGTGAGCGCGCAGTTGACCGCGGCCTGGAGGCTCTCGTGGGTCAGGTAGGTGTCGGTGCCTTTGAAGCGGACGGGAGTGGGCGCCTGGCTCATGCTCCGTCCCTTTAACACCCGCCGCGGTGTCTGGGGGGCTCACGTACCCGGGGCTCCGGAAACGTCAGACCCGAACGGCAAGCTCGTTCGTATGTCTCGGGCAGAAGCGGCCGGTCGGACTCGCGGGGAGGAGACCCGCGGGGTTGGCCGGCATTCACGTCCGTCACTTGCATCGAGGAGGCGCCATGGGTCACCTGTTTGTTCCAGCACTGTTGCTCGTGGGGGCCTTCTCCCTGGCGGCGCGCACCTGCGGGACGGCCGCCGTCAGCCGGTCGCCCGAGCTCCAGCGGGAGGCGCCGGAGCGCGCCCTCCCTCGGGCCGAGCCGCCAGCCACCGTCAGCGTCCGGGGGTAGGCGCTGCGCTGGCGGGAGGGGCCGACCTCACGGGATGTATGGCTTCGCCCGCCGGTCAACGATTGGTGCGAGCCAAGCACAGGTTTTCACACCGGTTTCCCGGGGCCCGGTGTATTCTCCCGAGCAATGTCCATTGCGAATGCTCTTGGCGAAGTCTTCCGGCGCGAACTCGATGCGCAGTTGGTCCCGTTGCAGCAGGCGGTCCGGCGCATGGAGGAAGGCCTGGAGGCCCTGGAGTTGCTGCGTGAGGTGACACACCGGTTGGCGCCGCTGACCAGCCGTCTCGGCGCCATGGCGGGAGTGCGGACGCCCACGGCGCTGCCCGCGTCCACGCGCGGAGGCCGCAAGCAGGTGGTCGCGGCGCCAAAGGGTCGCGTAGCCGTGGGCCGGCCCGTGGCCGCGAAGCCGGTCGTCAATCAGGCGCGCGCGGAGGAGGGCACCCGGGCGTGCGCCGTCATCGGTTGCGAGCGCCCCAGCCGTTCCAAGGGGTACTGCTCGGCGCACTACCAGAAGCTGCGGTTGCTGATGCGGACCAACCGCCGGCCGTCGGCGTGGAAGGACGACGCGCTTCCGCAATCGGTGGAGGACGTGACGCTGCCGCGTGGCCGCGCCGCCAGCAAGGCGCTGCGTGAGGGTGGCGCCAGGAAGAAGGCCCCGGCCCCCGTGGTGGCGCCGCCGCCCGCCGCGGAGAAGGCGCCGGCCGCCGCGAAGAAGTCAGCGGGTCGGAAGGCCGCGGGCGCGAAGAAGGCCGCACGGGCGAAGAAGGCCCCGGCCGCCGCGAAGAAGTCGGTGGCCAAGAAGGCGCCGGCCGCGAAGAAGGCCGCGGCCAAGGGTGGGCGCCAGGTCAAGACCACCAAGGCGAAGGCTGGAGCCGGCAAGCGCAAGAAGGGCCGCTCCTCCTCCCAGGGCTCGCTGTTCTGATTCGAGCGCCGCGCTCCGCGGATTCCCTCGGGCCTTCGGGCCCGAGCAGCTCAAGTGGAATCCAGGAAGCGCGGCGAGCAGGCCGGACGAGCGACCGGTTCCCGGACATCCCCTTCGAGTCTCCGTTGACAGTGGCGGGGCGGGGATGGGATTCGGCCCGGCATGAGCGAGCAAGGTTATCCGGTCACCGTGGCGGTGCGTCGTCCCGACGGGCGGGTGGAGCAGGTGCGTGTGGGCACGGCGTTCAAGAGCGGTGAGGGCTTCACGCTGACGCTGGGAGAGATGTCCATCGGTGGCACGCCGGACGCGGCGGCCCCGGCGGCGCGGCGTTCAGCGCCCGCGAGCAGCGGTGGCGGCGGTGGTGGTGATGGAATGGTCTTCCCCAACTACGGCCGCAGCAAGGGCGGACCCATTGTCGGCGCCAGCATGGGCGACCTGGAGTTCTACGCCAACGGCGCGCGCCGCACGCTGAATGACGCGAGCAAGTCGCGCTGGCACGACAAGGAGCGCCAGCTGCTCGCCGCCATCGAGGCGGAAATCGCGCGGCAGCGGGGCGGCGACGCGGGTGGTGGCAGCGACGGTGGCTATGGCAGCCAGGGCGGCTATGGCAACCAGGGCGGCTACGGTGGTGGCCGGGGCGGTGGTGGCTTCGGAGGCGGAAGCTACGGCGGCGACGACATCCCTCCACCGAACGACGACGACAACATCCCGTTCTGAGCCGCGCCAGGTCGGTGAGTGGCCGCCCCCAATGGGTGGGCGGCCTTCCCGATGTGTTGATTTCAGCACAGCCGTCTCATCTGCCCTTCAATCCAGATACTCCCAGTGAGAGGCTCGGCGCCCGGATTCGTCGCATGGGTCATCAATTACTCATGCGCGCAGCGGCCCTTTTCACAGTGCAGTGAAGTCATCGGCGACACCTGGGGTGACATGCTCAGTCACTGAGAGGAAATTCTCGTGACGGAGCGCTTCATTCGCAACGGTTGCCGCTTCATTTGTGAAGCACTGGAAATCTCCAGTAATCCCAGTGGTTTCGTCGCACCATTGGCTAGAGGATGATTCACGGATGAATCGGTCCCATTCGCCAGCGGCAGTTGTTTCAATGACTTCGTATATGGCCTGAATCCTGCTCAATCCCCGTTGCCAGGGAATCCCTCCCATATGGCGAGGCTGTGAAAAAACGGGGCCATTAAATGACACCCAATGTCTGTGTCGTCGGAGCCGGTGCCTTCGTTCCTTCACGCGTGGTGAGCAACGAGCGGATCGCCAGGGCCATCCCAGGGTGGCCGGCGGAGCGCATCGAGGAGAAGGTCGGCATCCGGGAGCGCCGCTTCCTCTGGGACATCGACGAGGCCACGGGCCGGGCGATTCCGCCGCCCGAGAATGACGGACACGTCTACCCGGCCAACAACACGGACATGTGCGAGGTGGCGCTCCAGAAGGCGCTCGCCCAGGCGGGTGTGGATGCCAAGGAGTTGGACGCGCTCTTCGTGGTGACGTGTACGCCGGACGCGCCGCATTTCAACCACGACGCCATGGAGCTGCACCGGCGGCTGGAGCTGCGCGAGGACGCGTTCGGGCTCGTGGTGGACGACGGCTGCGGTGGCACGCCGTACGTGTTGGACATGGTGAAGAAGATGATGGACGGAGGGCGCTTCCGCACGGTGGCGGTGGTGGCCTCTGCCTTCACGTCTCCGCTGGTGAACCGGGAGGTCTACACGGACGAGCTGCCGCCCGGGCCGGGCCGCTCGAAGACGCTGCAGGGCTACCTCTCCATGTATGTCTTCGGGGACGGGGCGGGCGCGGTGGTGCTCCAGTCGAAGCCAGGGGCGTCGGGGGCGGAGGGTATCCTGGCGTCCTTCTCCGGCAACGCGTACGGAGACCTGGTCATCCGCAAGGGAGGCGGCCTGTTGAAGCTGCCGTATCAGCCAGGGCGGATGCGCCCGGCGGACATGGCCTTCGTGGTGGATGGCTTCCGCGTGGCGCGCAGCTATCCGGAGTACATGCAGAAGTGCCTCGACGCCGTCCTCGGGCCGCGTCCGGAGCTGCGTTCGAAGGTGGAGCGGTACTACTTCCACCAGCCGAACAAGCGGGTGATGGACGCCTTCGTGGAGCGGGCGGGACTGCCGCGTGAGGCGGTGGCGTGCAACGTGGACCGCTACGGCAACACGTCGGCGGCGGGGATGCTCATCCTTCTGGCTGAAGACTTGGAAGCAGGACGCGTGCGTCTGGGAAGTGGTGACCTGGTGGTGGTGGCAGCGGTAGGCGCGAACGTCCATTACGGCGCGCAACTCGTGAGGTTGTAATGAACAAGATGGATCCAAATATCGCCAAGGAGTTGGACGCGCGATTGGCGCTGGCGACGAAAGACGACACGGCCCGTGGGCTCTTCTTCAACGGCGTGGTGTCCGCTGTTCGCACGATGGGAGGGGACGCGGCGGTGGAACGCTGTCTGGCGGCCAGTGGTGAGACGCGCTTCATCGACTTCTTCAACTACCCGGTGGCCGCCTTCCTGCGGATGTCCTTCACGGCGGCGCAGGTGATGGGCCCGGAGCACGGCGGCTTCGACGGAGCGCTGCGGCGCATGGGCGTGGTGGCCACGACGGACTTCCTGTCTTCGGCGGCGGGCAAGACGCTGTTGCTGCTGGCGTCGGACAGTCCGAAGCGGCTCGTGGGCAACCTGCACTCGGGTTACCGCGCGGCGGTCAGCTATGGCGAGCGCGCGGTGAAGTGGACGGGCGACACCAGCGGCATCTTCACGATGAGGCGGGACTTCATGCCGCCCGCCTACCACGAGGGCACGCTCCAGGCCGTCATCGAGGCAGTCGGTGGCAAGCAGGTCCAGGTGCACGGCCGGCAGACGGGGCCGCTCGACACCGAATACACGCTGTCGTGGCAGTAGCCCTGGCGCGGGGCGCGTCGAAGGGGTGCAAGCGGTGGGCTGAAAAGCCCCTCACGGTCTGGAGGGAGATACGCCATGTCGCGAAAGCTCGGCGGTGCGGTGGGGATGTTGGGTGTCCTGTTGCTGTCGGCGCAGGTGGGGGCCAATGAGGTGGTGATGCAGTTCCGCACGCAGGAGGACCCGGCGACCCCTGCGGACCCGGCGGTGTGCGCGGCGGCGCCCTTCGAGGTGAACGTGAAGCTGGGCGGGAGTGTGTATGTGCCAGAGCACAATCCCAAGGACGGCAAGGTGGTGGATGGGGGCGGCCGGCGCGTGGGCTCGGCGACGGCGTGCGTCCAGGTGACGGACAGCGCCTTTCCCGCCGGGCAGCAGCTGAATGTCTACATGCGCTACAACCTGCCGGAGGGGCGCTTCACCGCGCGGGGCACGTGCACGCTGGTGAGCAACGACGTGCCAGCGGCGGGGCTGGTCCTGGCTGGCTGCGCGATGCGACTGGTGGACGTGCCCAAGGGCTTCGTGGGTGGCTCGGTGTCGAGCACCAGCGTCTTCAATCCCCGCAAGCTGCCGGGCTACGCCACGGGTTCGTATTACACGCTCTACGCCTACCGTGATGGCCGCCAGCGTGACGCGAGCAAGGTGACGGAAGCGCATGCGGCCGAGGCCGCAGCGAAAGCGAAGAAGTAGTCGCCACTCGGCCACACTGGAACCACGGGACTGGGCGCGGGGCAGGCGCTGGACAGAGGTTTGCCCAGACACAGGAGGGTGCTGTGGCCGGCGCCACCCTGTGTTCATTGCCAGGCCCGATGAGCACACGTGGCGGTCCTGCGGCAGGCTCGGCCATCCCACGTCGGCCCAGGCCCGACGAACGTGTCGAGCATGGCATTCCCCGCGTCGGGCCAAGGGGCGATGATGCGCCCATGGACCGCAAGCGGATGGAGTTCTACACGGCACTCGGGTACCGGGCTCCTTCAGCCGCGGTAACGGCTCCGGCGACGTCCGGAGTCGCGAGCGCCGACGTATCGGAGTTGCCGCCGCTCGGTCCAGACGACCTGGGCGCGCTGCGCGAGCGCTTCCTGCGCGAGCCGGAAGAGGTCCTGAGCCTCATCCGCCAGGACTTGGGCGCGCCCGTTTCTGAGGGAGCCCTGGTGCACGTGCTCCAGGAACTGGAGCAGTCCTTGCGCGAGCCCGAAGCCGCGCTCCAAGCCCTGCGGCAACCGGCATTCCAGGCGCGGGCCTCGGCGTCACTGCCGCCGGACTTCACCTTCCCGCTGATGACAAATGAAATCCCCATCGACTCCTCGCGAACCCGCTTTGAGCCAGTGGCGGACCTGCGCGGATGGCTCCTGTTCAGCGGGCGCGCCTGGCTTCACGGCGGCTGGCACCGGGCGGAGTTCCGTCGGCACGACGATGCGCATCACGCCACCCGTTTCCGCTACGAGCTCCGCGAGCCCACGCCGGGACGGCCGGTGGAGGTAGCGTTGTTCGGAGGCTTCGGCACGGGCGAATACCCCGCGCGCTATGTGGCCCGTCAGCTCATCATGCGAGGCGAGCGGCTGGAGTACGCGGTGCATCTCGGGGGCGTGTACTACGCGGGCCGTCGGGGCGAATTCGACGCGCATGTGGCCGAGCCGCTCGAACCGCTGCTGCCAGTCACAACGCTGATGACGCTGAACGCGGGCCCGGAGATGCGTTCCGGGGGCACCCCCTTCTATCGCTACCTGGACGAGCGGCGAGGCGCCTCACGTGCGAAGCAAGTCCAGGAGGGAAGCTACTTCTGCCTGGCCTCGGAGCGCTTCCAGCTCATCGGTTTGGACACCGCGTACTTCGAGCCAGGACGGCACCAGGAGCCCGCGCTCCTGAGTTGGCTGGAGTCAGTGCTGAAGGAGGGCCGCCAGCGAGGCGCAACGAACATCCTCCTGAGCCACGATGCGCCCTACCGATACGGAGAAGCAAGGCACGCCGGTTTGCTGGAAGACCTTCGGGAACTGGCGGTCGAGCGCGCACAGGTCGACCTGTGGTTCTGGGGCGCCACGCCCTACGGAGCGCTGTTCGACCGGAGCGCCGCGCTCCCGTTCCTGGGAGGAAGCCTGGGGCACGCAGGGCTCCCGGTGCGAGCGGTGACGCCGGGCCTGAAGTCTCCAGCACCCGTGCGTTTCCTGGAGTCGCACGCACGCTTCCCCGAGTGGACGGACCTGAGACCCGAGCTGGGCAACAACGGCTATGGCTCGCTGCTGCTGCACGAGGACGGCACGTTGGGCCTCCAGCTCCTGGACTGGCGGGGCAACGTTCGCTGCACCGCCAAGCTGGCGCGCGAGGGGGACGGCCCGCTGACGTACCAGCACCTCGAGACGTTCGAATTGGAGCCGTGAGCGCGCGGGCGAGGTGTCACAGCCAGACGCGCGTGTACCAAGGTGGTCGGGAAGGCACGCTCCTGCTTCGAGCCGGGTCGGCAGGGCGCGGCACGGTGACGTACCGGAGCCGGTATCCGTGAGGCAGCGTCTTCCAGTACGTCACCTGCCACGGCGTCAGCACCTCGCCGTGCTTCGACGCGCCCACCGGCTGATGCACATCGCCGAGTGACTCATGGAAGTGGAACTCTGCGTCCGCGGCTTCAAGGCTCGCGGCCTCGATGACCCAGGCGTCCTGGGCCTCGTCGGCGGAGGGCTCCTGCCCCGCGTTGACGAACCGGCTCCAATCGGGCCTGGCGTGGTGCTCCCAGACGGCGCCGCCGGCAGCCGTGAGCGAATAGCCAAAGGGAGTGCGGGACTGCCGGGCCTCAATGGCGCTTGAAATCTCCTCGGGGGAGAACAGCTCCTGCAGTCCGTCCGGAAGCGCGTGGACGCGAATGAGTCCGCGCTCGGCGAGCAGCGACAGCCGCTCACACAGCTCCTCCCGGGACAGCCGCGGATCGTCCGCCATGTTGAGCGCGATGTGCGGGTTCGGCTCCACGAGCATGTGCAGGGGCGTGGGCAGCTCCATGGCGGCCTCCAGGAGCCAGAGGTCTAGGGCCTCCACTGGCGGGCTCTCACTCGCGGGCGGTGTCATGCGTCCTCCTCACTCCTGGGGAATGCCACGCTCGCGCATGAAGATGTCCAGGGACTTCCGGGCCTTCGACTGGACCTTCTTCTTCAACAGGGGCGTCCACCCGAGCACCAGCCCGGTGGGGCCCAGCGCCTGACGGGACCAGGTCCAGAAGTCGAAGTGGTCGCGGTGCCGGACAATCTTTCCGTCGCGGAACTCGAACTCGGCATCGATGCGGTTGAGCACCTTCCTGCCGGTGCCGCTGAACGTGTAGGTCGCATCCCAGTGGGCGCGGCCCCGGTGGTCATCGGCCTGCACGTCTCGGAAGGTGACCTCCAGGTCCTTGCCGCGCTCGCAGAGCATGAGCCACATGGCCCCGGGCTCCCGGCGACGGAGTCCGACGAAGGCGGCGTCGGAGAACTCCACCTCTGGGTGGTAGCAGGCGGCCATGGCCTGGGCATCCCGGCGTTGGAACGCTGAGTAGAAGTCGGTGATGAGTTGGGCGTGCGGGTGCATGGGACAGGTGTAGCAGACCTGTCAGTGAAGACGCGCCAACTGTCCGGATGGCCTCGCTCGGAGGGTGAAGCTGGGGATGTCCCGCTCGAGCGACCACCCTGCACGGGCTCCCGGCTGGAACGGGCGCCCCGCTGGTCTGGACGGATGGCTTCAATGGGGAGCGGAGGTCCTGACGCGCGCCACGGTGGGGTTGGGCGTTGCCTTGGGACCGGCGGAGAACGGGCCCGGTGGGGGAGGGCCGTCGTGTGAACCGGTGGACCGTTGCCATGCGGAATCGGGCGGCGCTGAGGAGGCGTGCATGGCAGATTGCGGCCCATGGCTCGCGACATCGTCATCTGGCCCCATAAGGTCCTCACCTCGTCCACCAAGCCCGTGACTGACTTCGGCCCCCCGCTCGAGAAGCTCTTGGAGCAGATGGCCGAGTCCATGAAGGAAGCCGAAGGCATCGGCATCGCCGCCAACCAGGTCGGCGAATCCCTGCGCGTGGCGCTGGTGGGTCGGGAGGACGGCACCTTCTTCGAAATCGTCAATCCGCAGATTCTGGAGAAGAAAGAGCCGGTGACGATGGAAGAGGGCTGTCTGTCCGTCCCGCGCGAGTGGGAGAAGTGCCCGCGCTTCCACAAGGTGAAGGTGCGTTACCAGGACAAGTCGGCCGAATGGCATGAACTCGAGGCGGAAGGCCGGCTCGCGCACGTGCTGCAGCATGAAATCGACCATCTCGACGGGCACGTCTTCGTGGACCACCTGTCCAGCCTCAAGCGCACGCTCATCCTGGACCGGATGAAGAAGCTCCAGAAAGTGAAGGCCCGCCAGAAGGGCTAGTCAGGATGACAGGATGGCCGAAGCCGCCAGGGCCACGCGCTCCATCCCCGAGCGCGTGGCGCGATTCCGCGAGGACTACCGGCGCAAGCACGTGAGCCCTCGCTACTCCGGGCGCGCACACTTCGTCTTCACGAGCCTGGGCTCGCTGGCGGTCATCGGCTTTGCCGTGTCCCACCTGGAGGGAAGGCGACCCCTGGAATGGCTGACGCTGCCCGCGGTCTTCCTGCTGGGCAACGTGGTGGAGTTCCTGGGACACCGAGGGCCCATGCACCACCGCCGGCGAGGGCTGGGCCTTCTTTTCCAGCGGCACACAGAGCAGCACCACCGCTTCTTCACGCACGAGGCCCTGGCCTACGAGTCCGCTCGGGACGTGAAGATGGTGCTCTTTCCCCCGGTATTGCTGCTGTTCTTCCTGGGCGCCATCGCCGCGCCACTGGGGGCGCTGTGCTTCGTCCTCATCTCGCCGAACGTGGGGTGGCTCTTCGTCGCATCAGCGGTTGGGTACTACCTGACGTACGAGTGGCTGCATTTCTGCCACCACCTGCCGCCCGAGCACCTGGTGGCCCGGCTCGCGTTGATGCGGCAGCTGCGCCGCCACCACGAAGCCCATCACGACCCTTCGAAGATGCAGCGCCACAACTTCAACATCTCGTTCCCGTTCGCGGACTGGCTCTTCGGGACGTCATGGCGGCCTGACAATGACCGTCGCTAGAAGCCCTGAACGCCAGGATCGCGCGCCCTGGTTTGAAGGGCCGGCTGCTCTCCGAGCGGTAAACTCCGGATTTTTCAGGTGGAATGCTCTTCCCCGGGACCTGGGTTGTCACCAATGAAGGTGCGTTGAACCCACAGGGGCGGACGCTGGGGGTACGACGCCGATCAAGATCCATTGACGTGCAGGAAGCGGCGCGTTAGTAAGTGAACCCCTGCTCGCCACCTCGGTGCCCGTCACCCAGGAGACGATCGGGAAGAACGGGCCGACGAAGTTTGTTGACCCTCAACGCGGCGGTGATAGAAGCCGCGCCCCTCGCAAAGAAGCCCGCGCACTGGCGCGGAAGGCACTTCGAGCGAGTCAGTACGACAATACGGAATACGGCAGTCAACGCAGCGAGTTGACAGGAGACGCGGTGGTGGTAGAAGCCGCGCCCCGACGAAGAAGCCCGGAAGGAAAGGGCGGACAAGTCGAGGGAGTCAACGAAGCAGCGGTTGACAGGGAAGGCGGCGAAGCGATAGAAGCCGCGCCCCTCTGGAGGAAATCAGCGGAAGCCACTGGGCGGCGCTGAAGACTCCGGAAGCCAGCAGGACGGCGAAAACAGCAGCTTGACAGAAGACGCCGAACTGAAATAGAAACTGACAC
>NZ_VHLC01000159.1:0-14075 GCF_006547355.1 Myxococcus sp. AB036A
GGGGGTGGTGGTGGCGGTGGGCCCTCGGTGGGTGTGTGGTGTGGCCCGGGCGCGACGGTCCGCTACACGGATGGCGGCGTCACCTTCCAGGTCGGTCCGGGCGGTCCGGGCGGCGCCGGCCCCGGGATTGACGGGAGCACGGGCGCGCGACTGTCGGACTTCAACTGCGTCAGCCCCACGCCGTAGCGTCCGTTGTCCGACGTTGGGGTGCCTGCCCGGAGGGCGCTTGCGTGCTGCGTCTGACCGCCGGCCAGGCACTCCGGGCTGGAGCACATCGCCCCACCCGGGTCCTCCTGCTACGCTGCTTCCCGGTTTGAGATGGCTTCCGAGTTGATCTGCGATACCTGCGGCCTGGCCGTACCTGCCGACACCACCGTGTGCCCACGCGATGGGACGGTGGTGCTGTCGTCGTTCGACGTGCCCCCGCGCGAGGAGCCGAACGTGGTGGTGCAGGCCTCAGAGCCTCCCCCGCCCGCGGCCGTGCAGAGGGACCCGCTCATCGGCTTGAAGCTGGGCGAGTACGAGCTGCGCTCGCGCATCGGCGTGGGCGGCATGGGGCTGGTGTACGAGGGCATCCAGCCGCTCATCGGCAAGCGCGTGGCGGTGAAGGTGCTGCGTCCGGAGCTGGCCCACTCCACCGAGCAGGTGGAGCGGCTGCTGGCGGAGGCCCGCGCCGTCAACGCCATCCGTCACCGGGGCATCATCGACATCTTCGGCTTCGGCCAGGTGCCGGACGGCCGGCAGTACATCGTCATGGAGTACCTGGAGGGCCAGGCGCTCGACGCGGTGCTGACGGAGAAGAACCGGCTTCCGGTGCAGGAGGCGCTGGCGCTGCTCGACGAGGTGCTGGCCGCGCTGGCCGCCGCGCACGGCGCGGGCGTGGTGCACCGCGACCTCAAGCCGAGCAACATCTTCCTGGTGCAGCAGCCGGACGGCTCGCGCTACGTGAAGGTGCTGGACTTCGGGCTCGCCAAGCGAGGTCAGGGCCCCACCGGCCGCACCGCGCAGACGCGCACGGACATGGTGGTGGGCACGCCGGAGTACATGGCGCCGGAGCAGGCGCGCGGCCAGGAAGTGGGTCCGATGACGGACCTCTACGCCCTGGGTGTCGTCACCTTCGAAATCGTCACCGGCCGCCTGCCCTTCGTGGGCAGCTCGCCAGTGGACCTGCTGATGAAGCACGTGGAGGCGCGGCCGCCTCGCCCGTCGGAGTTCGTCTCCGATTTGCCGCCCGCGCTGGACGCCTTCATCTTGCAGATGCTCACCAAGGACCCGGAGACGCGCCCCAACTCCGCGGACGCGCTGCGGCAGCAGCTCCACAAGCTGCGCCGCACCCTGCGGGCCTCCACGCGCTCCAACCCCAGCGCGCTCGCGCCCGGCTTCGAGAAGGCCGCCGCGGTGGCGGAAGCGGACTCGCGCCGCCCCACCACGCCGGTGCCGGTGCCCCCGGAGCTGAACACCGAGCTGACCTCGCAGGAGCTGCGCGCCGCGGGCGTCCGCAGCCCGCTGCGCAAGCACCTGCCACTGGTGGGTGCCGTGAGCTTCGCCCTGCTGCTGCTCGCGGGCGCTGCCGCGGTCGTCATCCGCGGCGCGAAGGCCCCCGCGCTCGTGCCGCCGTCCCTCATGCCGCAGCAAGCCGCGGCGCCGGAGCAGGCCGCTGCCGTCACGCCGCAGCAAGCCGCAGCGCAAGAGCAAGCCGCGGCGATGCCCCCACCTCCCGCCGAGCCAGCGCAGGCGCCCGTGGAGGAAGTGCCGCTCCAGCCCCTGGTCGTCGCCGCCCTCGTGCCGGCTCCGCCGGACGGCGTGGAGCGTCCGCCGCCGGCCCCGCGCGCCGAGGACACCCGCGTCGCGCCGCCCCGCCCCCTGAAGGCCTCCGCCCCCACGCTGGAGGACATCCTCCAGAGCATCAATCGGCTGGAGCGCCGGGTGGACCGGCTGGAGACGAGCGGGAAGATTGACGCCCCCAAGGCCAACGCCGCGCGCAACCTGCTGGCGAAGTACCGCGACGACGCGCGGGCCGACACCAGCGCCCACGCCCGCATCGACCTGCTCAAGAAGGTGACGGGCGTGGCGGGGATGATTCGCTGACCCGCGCCTGACTCAGCGCGCGCAGGCCAGCGGCTGGGCCATGGCGTTGCGCGCGCGGTCCTCGCTCACCAACCGCCACGCCGCCAGGTCCTCCAACAGCCGGTTGCGGTCCTGCCGGAGCACCGTGGGGTTCTTGCAAATCTTGATGCCGTAGTAGTCGGAGTACGGCGGCAGGGCCAGCTGCAGCTCGGCGAGTTCCTCCAGCTTCAACTCGCTCAGCTCACGGCCAAAGAGCGCCAGGGCCGCGTCCTCCACGCCGACGATGCCGCGCTCGAAGTAGATGATGGACAGGTCGTACGCGATGAGCTGGTCCTTCTGCATGAAGGTGTGGATGCGGTGCGCGGCCACCGACCGCTCACGCGTGCCCTCGATGCCCAGCGCGGCAGCGATGCGCATGGCCAGGACGCGCTCACACGCCCCATCTCCCGGCGGCGACGTGCCCACAGTGGCGCCCAGGAACAGACGCCAGGCCCACGCGGGCCCGTCCTCTCGTGGCGTCTGGAAGTACCGGGGGCACTCCAGGTGGCGGATGTAGAGGGCCACCAGGTCCTTGGGCAGCTTGGAGAAGTCCGGCCGCACGAAGGTGATGGGGCGCGGGTTGCGCTGGGACTGCCCCGCCCGGAGGCTCATCCGCTCGCCTTCGATGCTGTGCTTGAGCTGCTTCTCCACGTCGAATTCGCTCTCCAGCGGCGGCAGCTTGCTCGCCGTGTAGAGGTACGTCAGCGGAATCACCACGCCGGCCAGGCCCAGCATGAACAAGATTGTCCAGAGCAGACTCTTCACCCCCTCAGGCTACCAGGGGCAGCACGCGCCGGGCGCGTAGGTTAAAACCCCGACATGCCCGACTGGCACCCGGCCACCGTCACTGACAGTGCACCCGCCGCAGATGGCCTCACCGACCTCGTGCTGGACGTCCAGGGCACGCCCCTGGCCGGAACCCATGAGCGGCCCGGCCAATACGTCCACCTGCGCCTGCCTGGTGTGGGACAGGGGCTCTTCGCCATCGCCTCCCCGCCCGGCCGCCCGGGAACGCAGTGGGAGTTCCTCCTCAAGGTGGGCAGCCCGCTGTCCGACGCCCTCATCCACCTGCCCCGGGGCGCCCACGTCGACGTGTCACGGCCAGAAGGACGGGGCTTCCCGCTGGAGCGCGCCCGTGGCCAGGACGTGCTCCTGTTCGCCACCGGCTCCGGCATCTCCGCCATCCGCTCCGTCATCACCAGCATCCAACTGGAGCGCGGCGCCTACCGCCAGGTGACGCTCTACTTCGGCGCGCGCACACCGGGCGCCTTCGCCTACATGGACGAACTCCACGAGTGGGAGGCGGGCGGGGTGCGTGTGGTGCGCACCGTCAGCCAGCCCGGCGCCAGCGGCTGGCAGGGCCTCACGGGCTATGTGCAGGCCCACCTGGGTGAAGGGCCCGTACAGGCCGCGGTGGCCTTCCTCTGCGGGCAGAAGGAGATGGTGCAGGGCGTGATGACGACGCTCCAGGCCCGCGGCATGCCCGCGGGTGACATCCACCTCAACTTCTGAGCGGTGGAGTGAGAACTACGGCGCGACGGACGCGCCGGCCGTGCCCGGCCCCTGCACGGTGGGCGATTCATAGCCCACGTCCAGCAGCACCGCCGCCGGGTCGCTGTCCCCGTCGCGGCTGGCCACCTGGGGCGTCCACGCGGCCACGCCCAGCCAGCGCCCATCCGGGCTGAAGCGCACGCGCCGCACGGACCAGTCGAAGCGGTGCTCGCCGCGCGCGTCCACGTCCCCTTCGGTGAACAGGTACACGCGCTTGTCCCAGCCGCCGCTGGCCAGCGAGCGCCCGTCCGGGGAGATGGCCGCGGTGGCCACCACGCCCCGGTGCACCGGCCACTTCGCCAGCACCTGACCGGACTGCGCGTCCACCAGCGCGCCCGCGTTGAAGGGGCCCTGCGGCTCCTCCACGCCCTTGCGCTCGCGCTCGTACACGCCGCGGTCGCGCTCCGGCTTCTGCTCCGACAGGCCCACCCCCAGCCGCTGGCCGCGCGCGTCCACGGTGACGTCGCTCACGTAGGCCGGGAAGGGAAACTCCGAGCGCCGCGCGAGCACCAGCGCGTCCACCGCCGCCGCGCCCTCGGGCGGGCCGCCCTTCAGCGACAGCACGGCCTCCTGCGTGACTTCGTCGAAGGCCACGTCCACCCGTTCGGAGAAGGGCGCGCCCAGCACGCCCTGGGTGCCCTGCGGCACGCACGCGTCGCAGATGGCGACGTCTACGCCCTCCACCCGCATGGACTTGAAGCGCAGGGACTGGGCCGGCGCCAGCCGCGCGGCGATGGTGCCCAGCGGCCCCGGCACGTTGACCGTGTCCTTCAGGAAGGGCACGTCGATGCCCGCCGCGGCGGCCGCCTCGCTGGTGAGCACCAGCGCGGGCGCGCGTGCATCCAACGCGAAGGACAGCGGCGCCTTGTCATTCACCGTGCCGCCCAGCACCACGGAGCCGGCGCGCCGCTCGAAGCGCATGCGCGCCTGCCCCGGCCGCAGCCCCTCCACGGAGGTGCACCAGGCCCGCACGTGCTTGTCCCAGCCGCCCGAATACAGCGTCCCGTCCGGCGCGAAGGCCAGCGCCGTCACCGGGCCCAGGTGTCCGCGCTCCTCGGAGCCGTACTCCAGCGCGGGCGCCGACAGCACCGTCATCAGGCCCTTGTAGCTGCCCACCACCAGCCACTTCCCTTCCGGGTGGAAGGCCACCACGGACAGCGGCTCCTCGGTGCGGCGCTCCGCCACGAGCGCGCCGGTGGCCGCGTCGAAGAGGCGCACCACGCTGTCCTTGCCCGCGGTGGCCACGCGCGTGCCATCCGGGGAGAAGGCCACGCCCTCCACGTCGAACTCGTAGGGGTTGATGGCCGGGTCCGCCAGCATCGTCGGCTCGGCGGAGCCCAGCTCCCAGACGGAGAGGAAGTAGGACTTGCTGCCCAGGCGCGAGTACGCCACCCGGGCGCCTCGCGGCGCGAAGGCCAGGCCCCAGATGAAGTCCTTGTTGTTGAGGACGGCCTTGCGCCCAAGGCCCGAGGCGCTACCGGACACCCAGGTGCCCGGCTCCGACTCCAGCCGGGCGCTCAGCTCCGGGGACACCCGAGGAGGCGCGTGTGCACAGCCACCACCCCCTACCGCCACCACCCCGCCCGCCAGCAGTGCGAACGCCCCCCTCGCGAACTTCATGTCCCTGAGCCTCCTGACGCCGAGGCGGCCTTCTGCCGCTCCTTCTCGACGTTGATTTCCGTGACGCCCTTGTTGTCGATGGACAACAGGAACAGCTGCTTCACCGCCTCGCGCTTCTCGTTGAAGGACGTGCGCCCGGTGGCCCCGTCGAAGTTCTTCAGGTTGGCCATCGCGTCACGCATCTGCGCGCGAGTGCGCGGTGCATCCTTCTGCTCCATGAGCTGCCGCAACATCCGACCGGAGTCGTAGCCAATGGCCTCCAGCAGACCCGGGTCCCGCCCCGTCTCCGCCCGGTAGGCCTCGCGGTACTGCTCCACGAAGCGGCGCGTGGCCGGACGCTGCGAATCCACGAAGAAGCCGTCCACGAACACCGAGCAGGTGACGAACTTGCCGCCGCGCTCCACCAGCTCCGGCAGCCCCGAGCGGCCCTTGGGGCTGCTCCACTGGTTGGCGCCGAAGAGCGTCACCGTCTTCAGCTCCTTCTTGCCCGTCGTCTTGCGGATGCGCTCCAAATCACGCGGGTCACACGCGTTGGTGACGATGTCCTCCACCGCCAGCGCGGGCGCCACCAGGCTGACGCGGCGCCAGTCGTCCGGCATGAAGATGGCGTCGAAGTCGATGATGGGCTCCACGCCGCTCTTCACCTTCTCCAGCGCCTTGCGGCGGCGGAAGGCGTCCAGGTTCTCCCCCTGCACGTCGCGCACGCCCTCCACGTAGTCGCCGCGGTCATCCAGGTAGTAGCGGCCCACCAGCTTCTTGGCCTCGGTGGTGAAGGTCGTCTGGTCGTGCGAATAGCGCTCCGCCCCGCGCACGCCGCCGCCCCGCGCCACCACCTGGTCCCAGAAGGCATCCGCCAGCTCCACGCCGTAGGGGATGTTCGGATACAGCAGCGCGAAGCGCTTGTAGCCCTTCACGTTCATCGCGTAGTCGGCGATGGCCTCCGCCTGCGCCGCGTTGGTGAGCATGTTGCGGAAGACGTAGCTGCCCAGCTCGGTGATGTTGTCCTGGCGGCTCATGGTCAGCAGCGGCACCTGGAGTTCCTCGGCCACCAGCGCCGCGCGCTTCGAGTCATCCGCCAGCAGGGGCCCCAGCACGGCGATGGCGCCGTCGTCGAAGGCGAGCTGCTCCATGGCCTGGCCCGTCTTGTTGACGTCGCCCTGCGTGTCCTTCACCACCAGCTCCACGCCGCTGCCTTCCAGCCCCAACTGGATGCCGCGCAGCACCGCCTCGCCGATGGGCTGGTAGCGGCCCGTCATGGGCAGCAGCACGCCCACCGTGCGGGGGCGGGCCTCCACGCGGCGCGTGGCGCGGGCCAGCAGCTCGCGGGCCTGCGGCGCGAAGGCGTGGCCGGGCGCCTGGGCGAGGAAACGGTTCAGCGTCTCCTCCAGCCGCGTCCAGTCCCGCAGGTGGTAGTAGACGCGCGCCAGCTTGAAGGTGATGACGGGCCACGCCGGGTTGGACGGCGACAGGCCCTCCGCCACGCGGGCGATGTCCACGAAGCCCGCGCGGCCCTCCACCAGCGCCTCCACCTTGGCCACCGCGGCGGCCTGCGCCTGAGCGCCCTGGGCCTGGCCCGCCTCGTCCACCGCCATCTGCAGCGCCTGCCCGTAGAGGCCGGCGCCCTCCGCGGCGCGAGCGGCCTCGTTGAGCAGTTGGGTGCGCTCGGCGCCGCTGGCGCGCTCGGCGAGGCTGGAGAGCGTCTGGTACGCGTCGCGGTAGGCGCCCACCTCCATCGCGGAGATGGCCAGCTTGTGCTTGGCGTCATCCGCCCTCGAATGGAGCGGGTTCTCGAAGAGCAGCTCGTTGAAGCTCTTGCGCGCGTTGACGAAGTCCTTGGACTCGAAGAAGAGGACGCCGGCCTGATAGAGCGCGTCCTGGCCCGCGGTGGTGGCGGGATACGCCTTGCGCACCGACAGGTAGGCCTCCGCGGCCTTCTTCTTGTCAGGGGTGGCGCTGGCCGTCTGGGACGCCTGCGCCAGCGCCGCGTCGGCGGTGGGGTCCTTCTTCGCCTCCACCGAAGGACGCGTGGGGAACGGGTCTCCCGAAGGCAGGTCCCCGCCGGTGTCACCTCCGGAGGGCGTACGGGTGGACCGGGGGCAGGCCGTCAGCAGCAGGGCCAGGGCGATGACGAGCGAGCGGCGCAGGGTGGGCAGGACATCCATGGCAGGGGCGTGCATAGCAGTGGGGTGCGCCCCCGTCGACACCCGAGCGGGGGGAAGATTCCACTGCCAGGAACCGCTGTTTTGCAGTGCCCGTGCCCACGGCGGCCTGCCGCGCCGCGGCGCCCGCCTGCCCACCAGGCGCGGCACGGAGGCCGCGTTTTCGCGGCCCCGCGCCCGCAACCGTCGTCAGCCGAACAGCTCCTTCACCTTGGCGATGAAGCTCTTCGACTGCGGGTGCGACTCCTCGCCGGAGGCCTCCGCGAACTTCTCCAGCAGCTCGCGCTGCTTCGACGACAGCTCGGTGGGCGTCTCCACCACGACGCGCACGTGCTGGTCTCCCCGCTGCTGGCTGTGCAGGTGGGGGATGCCCTTGCCCTTGAGCCGGAACACCTTGCCGGACTGGGTGCCGTTGGGGACGGTCATCTTCACCTTGCCGTCCAGCGTGGGGACGTCGATCTTCGCGCCCAGCGCCGCCTGCGTGAAAGAGATGGGCACCTCGCAGAAGACCTCGTACTCCTCGCGCTGGAAGAGCGGGTGCTCCTTCACGATGACGGTGACGTAGAGGTCACCCGGCGGACCGCCCCGGTCTCCAGGCTCGCCCATGCCGGACAGCCGCACGCGCGTGCCGTTGTCCACGCCGCCCGGGATGGCCACCTCGATGACCTCCTCGGAGGGCACCTTGCCCGAGCCCTTGCAGCGCGTGCACGGGTCCGGCACCACCGCGCCCGTGCCGCCGCAGTCACCGCAGGGCCGGGACACCGCGAAGAAGCCCTGGGTGTAGCGCAGCTCGCCGCTGCCGCCGCACGCCGAGCAGGGCCGGGGCCCGGTGTTGCTCTTGCTGCCGGAGCCGGAGCAGGTGTCGCACTTCTTCGGCCGGGGGATGGTCACCTTGGGCCGGCAGCCGAAGGCCGCTTCCTCGAAGGTGATTTCCAGGTTGTAGCGCAGGTCCGCGCCACGCGAGCTCGTCCGCCGCCCACCCCGGCCACCGCCGAAGATGTCGCCGAAAATCTCGCCGAAGATGTCGTTGATGTTGACGCCCTGGAACCCGCCCCCGCCGCCACCAAAGCCGTCGAAGGGGTTGCCCGCGTGCCCGAAGCGGTCGTACTTCGCCCGCCGTTCAGGGTCGCTCAGCACCTCATAGGCTTCCGAGGCCTCCTTGAACTTCTCCTCGGCGTCCGAGTTCCCCGGATTGCGATCCGGGTGGTACTGCAGCGCCACCTTGCGGAACGCGCTCTTGAGCTCCTGCGCGGAGACAGATTTCTGGACGCCCAGGACCTCGTAGTAGTCGCGTTTCTGACCCGCCGCCGCTGACATTGATTACAACCCCTGGAATTTGCTGTGCTTTTTTGCGCTGCGTAAAATCTTGAGTCACTATAACGCAGCGAAACGCACCGGCAATCCAGCGGGGACACGCGCCGCCCGCGCCCACCCGGTGCCGGGCGGGCATCCGGGCGGGTGGCGTGGCGGGAAGCGAGGAAGCCGTCAGACGGTCCACACGCGGTTGGCCGTCAGCTCCATCCTGGCCAGCCTGCGTTTGAGTCCCGGGTCCACCGCGCCCGTAGCGGCCCACTTGGGCACCACGAAGTGGAGCTCCGCGTTGTACAGCTTCGCGGCGCTGGCCAGGAGGCTCCAGCGGTTCTCCGCCGTGGGCTCGTCCACCATGTGGGGGGTGACGATTTCCAGGATGATGGGCGTGCGAGCCGAATCCGACTGCCGACAGGTGAAGTCGGGGCGATGGTCCTCGATGGTCCCCGACAGGATGGGAGGAGGCATGAACCCGGGGAGGCGCGCCTTGATGTCCGTGTAACCGATGGTGCGGAAGTACTCGGCCATCAGCCACAGGAGCCGGCGGCGCTCCTCGTCCTCCACCACCGGCTCACAGCCCGGATTGAACAGGGCCTCTTTTTCGTTATTGGTTTCCATGGCTCCCCTGAACCTGTCCGCAGGGTTGAAGGTGGGCAATGGAACTGGCCCGGGCGCTGCAAGCGCCCGGTGGCAGGGCAGCCGACAGGGCACCTACCCCCGAAACCCGGTAGCCTTGGACCTTCTGGCGACTCAGTGACAGAGTCCGCCGCCGAACAGTGGCTCCCCGTCCTTCTCCTCACGTCTATCGTCGGCTCCTCGGCTACCTGCGCCCGTACCGGCTGCTGCTCGCCGCGGGTGTCGGCGCGTCAGTGGCCGCGGCCATCGCCACGTCCGCCTATGCCTGGGTGGTGGGCCCCCTGCTGCGCGCGCTGCTCACTCATGAGCCCGTCACCGTCGCCGGGGTATCCCTGCCGGGAGACGCCCTGCTCAAGCGGCTGCCCCTGCTCGTCGTGGCCGTGGCCATCGTGAAGGCCACCGCGCAGTTCCTCCAGGGCGGGCTGATGCAGCGGCTGGGACAGCGCGTGATGGCGGACCTGCGCGGGTTCCTCTACGGACGGCTGCTCGGCCAGCCGCCCGCGTTCTTCGAGCGGCGGCACTCCGGCGAGCTGCTGGCGCGCTTCACCGCGGACGTGCCCCTGGTCGAGTTCTCCGTGACGCAGGCGCTCACGTCCTACGTGAAGGACGGCCTGCAAATCATCGCGCTGCTCGCCACCTGCTTCCTCATCGACAAGACGCTGTTCCTCTTCACCTTCGTCGTCGTGCCGGTGACGGTGCTGCCCATCAACCGCTTCGCGCGCTCACTGAAGAAGGTGGCCACGCGCTCGCAGGAGCGGCTGGGCTCGCTGACGGCGCTCACCGCCGAGCAGCTCCAGAACCTGCCCGTGGTGCAGGCCTTCCGCGGACAGCCGCGGGCGCTGGAGGCCTTCGAGGTGGAGGCGGACAAGTACCTGGGGGAGATGCGCCGCTCGCTCTTCCTGCGCGGCGCGGTGAGCCCCACGGTGGAGCTCCTGGGCATCGCCGGCGTGGCCATGGCGGTGGCCTGGGGCGCGCGCGCAGTGGCGGCGGACCCCGCGTTGGCGGGGCGGCTGCTCTCCTTCATGGCCGCCGCGTTGCTGCTGTACCAGCCCGTGAAGTCGCTCAGCGGCACGCTGTCACAGGTGCTGACGGGCATGGCCGCCGCGGAGCGCCTCTTCGCCATGGCGGACGAGCCGGCCGCGCCGGACGTGGGCGACGCCGCCGGGCCGCTGTCGCGCGAGCTGAGGCTGGAAGGCGTGCGGGCCACCTACTCGGACGGGCGCGAGGCGCTGCGCGGGGTGGACCTGGTGGTGCCCGCTGGCGCGCGCGTGGCGCTGGTGGGGCCCTCCGGCGCGGGCAAGACGACGCTGTTCTCCGTGCTGCTGGGCTTCCTGCCCGCGTCGGGCGGACAGGTGCTGTGGGACGGGGCGCCACTGACGGCGCTCCAGCCTTCCAGCGTGCGCGGCCAGGTGGCGTGGGTGCCCCAGGAGCCGGTGCTCTTCTCCGGCACCGTGCGGCACAACCTCCGCCTGGGCCGACCCGAGGCGACGGACGAGGAGCTGTGGGAAGCGCTGCGGCTGGCGCACGCGGACGACTTCGTCCGCTCGCTTCCCGGCGGCCTGGATGAGCTGGTGGGCGAGCGCGGTGGCCGGTTGTCCGGCGGACAGCGGCAGCGGCTGGTGCTGGCGCGGGCCTTCCTGTGCCGGCCGTCGGTGCTGCTGCTGGACGAGCCCACCAGCGCGCTCGACGCGGCGAGCGAGGCCGCCGTGGGGGAAGGCCTGGTCGCCCTGATGAAGGGGCGCACGGTGCTCGTCATCGCGCACCGGCTGTCCACGGTGCGTGACGCGGACCTGATTGCCGTGGTGGAGGCCGGCCGCGTGGTGGAGGCCGGCACCCACGCGGAGCTGCTCGCCCTGCGGGGCCGGTACACGCAGCTCCTGGGCGAAGGCGCTGTCGCGGCGTGAAGGCGGCGCGCGGCCCTGGCTGATGCCGGACACCCCTCCCGCTTCCGTCCTTGCACCTCCACTGTCGCTCTGCCAGCGTCCCTGGCTGACTTCGATGCGTCCCCGGGAGCCCCTGTCCCTCAACGCCCTGCTGCTCGTCCCCGCCCTGGCGCTCGCGGCCCTGGCGTGTGTGGCGGTGTCGGCTCGGCAGGGCACCCTGGCCACCGCCGCCACCCTGACGCTGCTGCTGCTCCCCATCGTCTTCCGGTTGTGGACGCGCACGTGGTACCGCGGGCTCGTGCTGCGCGGTGTAGGCGTCTTCCTCATGGGCATGCACGTGCCCCTGCTGCTGGCCGGCGTCCTCGCCTATGGCCGCATCGGCTGTAGCGGCGGCGGGTGTCCCAAGCTCTACCTGCTGGGTGTGCTCGTCTCTCCCGTCGCAGGGGTGCTGGCGAGCGTCATCTACTGGCTCGTGGGTCGTCCCCCGGTCTAATTTCACAGGCTTAACCGGAGAGACTACTCTCTCCTGAAATGCTCGTTCCGCTCCGGCTTCGTCTCGCGCCCGGCCTGGCCGTGGCGCTGGCCGTGCCCATCACAGTGTTCGTGTGGTGCTTCACACTGGGTCCCCTGCTGGAGGGGATGGCCGGGGTGTCGCACGCATTCCAGGCGGCCGGGCCATTCGCCGCGCTGGTGGCGATGGCGCTGGCGCTGGAGGTGCCGCTGCTGTCCCTGGCGCTGGTCGGCTCCGGCATGGAGCGGCGGGTGCCCTTGTCCGCGATGCTGGGACTGGCCACGTTGCCGTGGATGCTGGGGTTGATGGGCACCGAGGTCCTGATGGACCGGGTGCTGGTCTCCCTGCCCCGGATGGACACGGTGGAGGCGGGCCTGGTGCTGGCGACCAGCACGGGAGAGGCCATGGCGCCGCGGCTGCTGGGCGCCTGGACGAGCACCGCGCTGCTGCTGGGGCTGGCGCTGGGACTGGTGCTGGCGCACTTCGGCCCCACGGGCTTCCGGGAGGCCGCGGGCCCCCGCAACCGCGGACTGCTGCTGGCCAGCGGCGTCTCCGCGTCCCTGGCCTCGGTGGCCATGGTGGGCGCGCTCGAGGCCCGCCACCTGCTGAGCTTCCTCACCAGCCTGGCGCGGATACCGGACGCGGAGCGCTCGGAGCTGATCGCCACGGGGCTCGCCATGACGGCGAACCTGCGCGCGCTGCGGTGGACGTGCACCGGGGTGCTGGCGGTGCTGGGACTGACGCTGCTGATGGCCCGGCGCGTCGGAGAAGACGCCCACACGCCGCTGGGCTGGTCCGCCCGGCTGGTGCCCGCCACCGCGGTGGCCGTGCTGCTGGTGCTGGATGCGCAGCCGGTGAGCTCCGCCACGGAACACCCGCCGGTGGCCATTCCCGCCGAACATGGCGAGGGCCCCTCGGGGAGCATGCCGCAGCCGCCCTCCGGAGACGTGAGCCCCGCTCAGCCCATCAAGATGAACGCCAGCATCCCGAACCCCACCAGCAACCCCAGGGCGAGCACCAGCAGCATCGTCATGCCCTCACCGGGCCGCACCACCGGAGGCGTGACCTCCTCCACCACCGCCACCGCAGCGGGCGGCACGTCGAAGACGGCGGCCTGAGCCGTCGTCACGACTGGCGCCTCCACGGCGGGCAGCGTGGGCTCCGAGGGACGGGCAAGGCCACCCTTCATCTCCAGGCCCTCGCGCGCCAGCGCCAGCACCCGCTGCATGTGGAGCAGGTAGCGGTCCTGTCCCGTGTACGTGCCCATGGCGAGCGCGGCGCGCATCAGCCGCTGCGGCACGAGCTCCGGGTCCGTCTGGACCACCGCCGCGGCCGTGGGCTTGCCGCCGCCGCGCTCCAGGTAGCCGGTGCGCACGCCCTCACCGCTGGCCCACACGTAGTGGTCCTCCAGCAGCGTGAGCTCCTGCCGGCGCACGCGCCCCTCTGAATCCACCAGGGACATCAGCTCCGCGCCGTCCGGGCACAGGTGCCAGACGGTGCGCAGCCCATTCTCGCCGGGCGGGCCTTCCACCGCGTGGACGCGATAGAGCGCCTGCACCGCAGTCTTCAACGTTTCCACGGAGGTTTCTGCCATGTGTGAACGAAGACTAGGTGCGAAGGTCCCAAAACGAAAGACGACCCACCGCCCGTCTGCCTGTCGGCCCCGCTCCCCTCGCACCTGGAGCCTCCCTACTGTTCACACCAGGAGGATTGAGCCATGGCCATCACCCTTCCTGATGAGCCCATCGAGACGCCCTTCGAGGTCCCCGCCAACCGCCCCGAAGTCACGGACGAACCCACCGACGCCTTCATGAAGGCGCAGGTGAGCTGGGATGGCTGGGCCGCGCACGGAGGCGGCCACGTCCCGGAAGACTACGCGTGGACTTCCAATCCCAAGGAGCGCCAGGACGAGCTGATGGGCGAATGGCCCGCCGAGTCATGAAGCCGCGTGCGCCCGCCCGCCCGCTGTGCTTAGCGTGCCTGCCCACATGAGCCGCTCCCGCGACAAAGGTGATGACTTCCACCGCCACTTCGAGGGCGCCCAGACGCTCGACGGCCTGCTGGACCTGGCCGGCAGCGGGCTGGACAGCGCCCAGGTCCTCGAACGCATGCGGGACGCCCGCGCCGAAGGCACGCCGCCCAGCGACGTCATCCCCGCGCTGTTCGACGAGGAGCCGCGCTTCCCCTCCCCCGAAATCGCCCGGCGCCTGTACCAGAACCTGCTGGGCCTCTGGGATTTGGTGGCGGAGGGAAAACACGTGCGGCTGGAAGACGAGGCCCGCCCGCCCCGCACAAAGAAGG
>NZ_VHLC01000015.1:0-117997 GCF_006547355.1 Myxococcus sp. AB036A
GGGGGCGGGTTGGTGGCGGAGCTGCCCGCGGCGTGGAGTGGCGAGGCGCCCTGGGTGGCGCTGGGGGGCGATGGCATGCGGGCCGCCGTTGTCTTCCGAAGCGCGGAGGGGTGCTTCTGGTGCTTCGGTGAGACGGTGCGGCACCTGGGCTCGCCCCCGGATGGGGCGCTGGGCGTGGCCGTGGGGACGCTGGGCGCGCTCGTGTTTCAGCGGCTGCGGCTGGGCCTGGGCCCCGCGCTGGGCGGCCGGTGGTTGGTGGCACCTGGAGCCGTGGAGGAGATGGAATTGCGCAGGTGCTCGCGCTGCGCGGGCCGTGAGCCGCCCGCCGAGCCGTGAGTCACTGGCCCGAGCACATCCTCGACGAGGTGGGGCGTCACCTGGAGGCCGCGTATCCGTTCGAGGGCTGTGGGGTGATCCTCCGCGCGGAGGGGGCGGGCGCCCTGCGGATCCGCCCCCTGCGCAATGCCGCCGACAACCCACGCGTGGCGTATGCCTTCGCGCCCGAGGAGTGGCTGGCCGTCTGCATGGACGCGGATGTACGGTCAGAGCGAGTGGTGTGCGTGTTCCACTCGCATGTGGATGCACCGGCCACATTCTCCCGGGAGGACCTGCTGCGGGCGGCTCCGGAGGGGCATCCGTTGCTCCCAGATGTTTCCTATCTCATCGGATCCGTACATCGCGGCTGTGTTCACTACGTGTCGGAGTATGAGTGGCTTGAGGGAAACTTCGTGTTACGAACGGGCTGAAAGTGCATTGCAGAAACGAAAAAGCCTTGTCTGAGCAGGCACTTGAATGCCCGTCACCCCCACCTGCGGAAAGGTGGGCGCGAATTGTCAAGTGGCCGGGTTTTCGTCTATAACCGCGTCCATCTTCTGGATCTGCGGCGTCCATACGCAGCTTGCAAGAAGTGCTCCGGACGCAGGGAGTAGACGACCCATATGGCCTCCAACACTGGTTTCACCCTCTGGCTGACCGGCATGTCCGGTACCGGGAAGAGCACCACCGCCGCCTACATCGCCGCGCGCTTGCGGCAGGTGGGTCGCAACGTCGAGATCCTCGACGAGGGTGAACTTGGCGAGGCGCTGTGGGCGGGGCTGGGGGATGGCAAGGAGGACCGTATCACCGTCGTGAAGCGGCTGGGGTTCGTGGCGAACCTGCTGACGCGAAACGGCGTGGCGGCGCTGGTACCCTGCGTGAGCCCGTACAAGCCGGGCCGTGAGGAGAACCGCCGGTCGATTGGTCGCTACGTGGAAGTCTACGTCGACTGCCCGACCGAGAAGCTCATCGAGCGCGACACCACGGGCCGCTACAAGAAGGCGCTCAACGGGGAGATCCCCAACTTCATTGGCATCACCGAGCCGTATGAGCCGCCCAACTCGCCGGAGGTCACCATCCACTCCAACGTGGAGTCGGTGGAGGACGGCGCGGCGAAGATCTTCCAGTCGCTTCTGGACCTCGGCTACATGAGCACCGAGGAGCTGAAGGTCATCACCGGCAAGAAGATGAAGGCCAACCCGCTCCCCGCGAAGGGCGAGAAGGCGGAGAAGGCCGAGAAGGGTGGCGCCAAAGCCCGCCGCGCCGAGGAGTCCAAGCCCGCGGCGAAGTCGCCGAAGGCGGACAAGGGCGCCAAGGCCCGTCCGGCCACGCGCGCGGCCCGGGTGGCGAAGCCGGCCTCGGCGGCGAAGAAGGCCGCGAAGCGGAAGGCTCGCTAGGCGGCTGGGCTTCCGGGCCCGGTGTCATTTCCAAGGGGCTCCAGGTTGCCGCGCGGTGCGCGTGCAATCCGGGGCCCCTCCGTTTTAGGAGAGCCTCATGTTGAGCCCCGAGCGGATCAAGTCCCTGTGTGAGTCGTCGCGCCCCAAGCTGGAGTCGATGCGTGCCGCGCTGCGGGCCCATGGCAGCGCGCTGGTGGCGTTCTCCGGCGGTGTGGATTCGACCTTCGTGCTGAAGGTGGCGGTGGAGGAGCTGGGCGACCGGGCGCTCGCGCTCACCGCGCTGTCCGCGTCCGTGGCACCCGAGGAGGCCGACGAGGCGCGCGAGCTGGCGAAGCGGCTGGGCGCCCGGCACGTGGTGCTGGGCAGCAACGAGCTGGCGAACCCGCAGTACGCGGCCAACCCGACGAACCGCTGCTACTTCTGCAAGACGGAGCTGTACGACATCTGCGAGGCGCAGCGGAAATCGCTGGGGTTGGCGGTGGTGTTGGACGGCTTCAACGCGGACGACTTCAAGGACCACCGGCCTGGCCACAAGGCGGCGCAGGAGCACCAGGTGGTGTCGCCGCTGGCGCAGGCGGGGCTGACGAAGGAGGAGATCCGGGCCTGGAGCCAGTCGCTCGGGCTGCCGACGTGGGACAAGCCGCAGATGGCGTGCCTGGCGTCGCGGATTCCGTACGGCACGGCGGTGACGCGGGATCGGCTGCTGCAGGTCGCCGCCGCCGAGTCGGAGCTGCGCAAGCTGGGCTTCCGACAGTTCCGCGTGCGGTACCACCAGGACGTGGCGCGGCTGGAGGTGGCGGCGGAGGAGTACGAGCGCTTCCTCGCGGCGGACGTGCGGCAGAAGATCAACACCGCGTTCCTGGCGCTGGGGTTCAAGTTCGTGGCGCTGGACCTGGAGCCGTTCCGCTCGGGCCGCATGAATGATGCGGCGGGTGTGGCGCGGCCGGGGGACACGGGCAAGCCGGAGGGCTTTTCGCTGCCCGTGGTGAGCTGAGCCGCGTCTCCATGGCGGTGGTCGTGAGGCTCGGGACCGGCTCACATCCCGGTGACGAGGTGGATGCCGCGCTCCCGTGCCAGGGCGCTCCGGGCCTCTGTGGAAACCGCGGTTCCGCGCAGGTCGAGTTCCCGCAGGTGTGGCAGCTTGTGCAACGCCGGGAGGCCCGCGTCGGTGACTTTCGTGCGCGTCAGGTAGAGGGTTCGGAGCGAACGGGGGAGGTGGCCAAGCATCTCGTCGCCGGTGCGGACGCCGGCGACGCTCAGCCAGACGAGTTTCGTGAAGCCCTGGAGCGCTTTCTGGCCCTCTGAGTCCAACCTCGTCGCGCCGAGGTCGAGCGTCGTGAGTCGGGCAAGGGTGTGCAGGCGCGTCAGGCCAGAACCATTGATGAGCGTCCCCGCGACATGGATTGCCTCCAGTTCTGTCCATTCGGCGAACTGGCCCAGCCCGACATCCGTGAGGAGGGTGCGTTCGGCTTTCAAGGAATGGAGGCCGGGGAAGGCCTGCCGGATGGAGGGCACCCATTCGTCGGTGAACCCGGTCTTGCTCAAGTCCAGGTGTCGCAGGAGTGGGCGGGAACCCAGGTTGTTCAGCGCCTCCGGGCCAATTGGCGTGTGGCTGAGCGCGAGTCGCGTCAGTTGGCTGAGGGGAGCGAGTGCGGTGAGGGAATCGTCCGTCAGCGCGAGCCCCGAGAGCCAGAGTGATTCGAGCGCCACCAAGGTGCTCAGTTCTTGAAGTCCCGTGCCCGTAATGGCGGTGCGCGAGAGGTCGAGCTCCCTCAACTCGTTGAGTCCTCGAAGATGGCGCAGCGCTGAGTCGCCCACTCGCGTCTCGTCGAGGTGAAGCGCTTCCAGTCGAGAGAGGCCCGCGAGGTGGCGAAGCCCTGCGCCTCGGATTCGCGCCTTGCTGAGAACCAGCGCACGAAGCGCGGGCAGTTTCGCGAGGTGGAGCAACCCGGCGTCCGTCACCTGCGTGCTGCCCAGGTGGAGGGCTTCCAGTTCACGGAGTCCCGCGATGTGCAGAAGGCTGGCGTCTGACACAGTGGTACGCGCAAGGCCCAGCCGCCGAAGGGAGGGCAGGGCGTTGAGGCCGCGGAGGCCGGCATCCGTGACTTTCGTTCCGCTGAGGTTGAGCGTGTGCAACGGGGCGTCCGGCAGCACTGCGAGGACGGTGTCGTCCACCGCCGTATCCGACAGGTCGAGTTCCTCCAGCCCCGGTTGCCTCGCGAGGAATCCAAGTCCCTGGGGTGTTACGGCTGTTCCGGCAAGGGTTACTCGACGCAGGGTGGTGTGCTCTGACAGCGACGCAAGGCCTGCGTCGGAGACCGGCGTTTCGTCCAGCCGCAGCACTGCCAGTCGTTGCATGCGTTTGAGAGGAGCCAGCCCCGCGTCGGTGACTCGGGTGGCATTGAGGTGCAGGGCCTCGAGCTGGGTCGCGTTTTCCAGCGAGGCGAGGTGCGCATTGCCGAAGTCCGTGCCAGACACCTGAAGCGCGACGACGCCGGACGCCTGGAGCAGGGCCGCGAGCAGCCCGGGGGCTGGGACACCGGCAACGCCAAACGACAATTCGCGCACGCGATGCTCGCGCAACACGGCAGCGATCTCGCGAGCCTCCGCTTCGGTACGCACGGGGCGCAAGGGTTCTGCGTACCAGTTGCCCGTGTCAGGTGGGGTGAAGCCTTCGGGCCCTGGTGGCAAATGCCCGAGCTCAGCGCTGGTCCCATCCGGTTCGAGGCGGAACACCGTGAGGAGCGGCTTGGGAGCCGTCACTACGACGGGGATCGAGGAAGGAGCGGGAATGACGGCCGGGGGACGGGTGGCGCAAGCCGTCACGACGAGCATCAGTCCTACGAGCCATGGAGTTCCCGTGTGCATGGAGGGAGATCAACCCCTCCAAGGACTCAGGTCAATGCGTAACCTGTATGTGTTGCGATGCCATGTGGGAGGGCGAATGGGGCCCACCTTGCACCCGGTTCCTTCAGCGCTGTTCGCGGCGGATGACAGCCGGAGTCAGTCCGGTGAGCCTGCGGAACACCGTGGTGAAATGGCTCTGTGAGCTGAAGCCCACCGCGAGCGCGATGTCTCCCAGCGGCAGCGACGAGTTGCTCAACAAGTCGCGTGCCCGTTCCACGCGTCGTTGCTGCACCCAGGCGTGCGGTGTCATGCCGGTGGACTGGCGGAAGGCGCGGGTGAAATGAAAGACGCTCAATCCGGAGCGCTGGGCGAGCTCCCCTACACGGATTGGCTCGGCAAGGTGCGCCTCCACGTAAAGCTGCACGCGGCGAAGTGCGGCGGGGGAGAGCCCGCCTCGCTGGCGTGCCGCCCGTGAAGTCCCCGGTTCCTGGAGCAGCCTGGCCACCCGAGTCGCGTGTCGGTCCTGGATGGCTCTCGCCGCTTTCAGGAACCCCGCGACGATTCGCAGGTGTTCCTCCGGCAGCCCCACCATGAGCTGGTGCCCGTCCGCCTGCAACGGACCCCAGAGCGTGTCGATCCACTCGCGTGCGTGCGAGGTGAGCACCAGCCGCTGGCCACCACCGGCCGTTTCTCGCTGGACGTAGCCCGCAAGCTCCAGCCGCGCCACGTCGGCTTCGCGGGCGACGGCGCCCAGGGGCGTGGGGCCTCCGAAGTGAATCTGCGTCAGGCACGCGAGGTCCGCGCGCCCGAGCGCCAGGACCTTTCCGACGGTGGCATCGAACTCCGCGGACGCGTCCTGGAACTGCACGACGTCCGAGCCAATCTGTTCGAGCAGGGCGGGCCGGGGGCTCATCGGGAACTCCGCAGGAAGGCGAAAAACGGCGCAAGGGCACGAAAGACGCTCGCGTGCCGGGAACGCATCCTGGCGCCATGATCAACCTGAAGCATTCGGTCGCGGCAATCGTCCTGTGGCTTTTCGTCGTCGTCCTGGGCATCGCCTTCGGCGCGGGTCTCTACGAGCACCGCGTCTCGTTGCCGCGATGGCTCGACACCCTGGGCGGACACTGGTCCGCGGAGGCCGCGCGGGAGGACAACGTGGGACTCCGCTTCTGGGCCTTCGTCACCACGGGGCCGCTGACGCTGCTCACCCTGGCGAGCCTCTATTTCGCATCCCAGGCCACCGGCGCGCTGCGCCTCTGGTGGCTCGGGGCCGCGTTGGCGGCGTTGGCCGACCGGCTCCTGACCTTCTCATACTTCATCCCGACGATGGTCCGGCTGATGGAGGCACCCGACAACGCCGCCGCCGTGGAGACCGCGATGACGTGGGCGCGGATGAACCACCTGCGTCATGTGCTCAGCGCGGGGGCCTGGTTCTCGGCGCTCCAGGCCCTGTCCTGGCTCCGATGGAAGGGTGGTTCGTGATCAGAACGTCCGATTCCGTGCGCGCACCGCGCCCCTGGCCGCCTCGCCAGGGGAGGGGAGCACGGACTGGCACATCCCCGGGTGCGGACCCTGATAGAAACGTGATCCGCGCCATGGCCCGCGATCACTCCACGTCCCCCAGGGCAGGTTCCCGCCTGACACGCCGCGTCCACACCCTGATCAGCGCCTGTTCCGTGCTCCTGCCCGCGGCAGCCGGCGCGGCGGAGTTCGTGGACGCGCCGTACGCGGAACGACGGGCCTTCTCGCTGATCCTCGGCCCCGGCGCTTCCTACACCGAGTCCATTGATCGCTCAGAGTCCGACGCGAAGCATGGCGGGGACGCACACCTGGACCTCGGGGGCAGCCGGACCGTGGGCTACGACGGGGACGAGGTCTTCGTGGTGATCCGCGGCAGCCTGCGCGGCCCGGATCTATCGATGGCCGGCGGCTTCCGGAACTTCTACGGAGATGGGTCCTGGCAGACCTTCTATGATCTGGGCCTGCTGATCAGGCCGTTTTCTGGGCCGTGGCTGGGGCCTCGCGTAGCGTTGGGCGTGCGACACACCTTCTCCGAGCGGCTCGCGGTGTTCGGGGGACTCGGGCTTTCGCTCGGGTTCGGCGCGGGCCTGCGCGGAGACGCGGAAGCCTTCACCGGGGTTCAGTGGATCTTCCCGGTCGGATCGAAGTGAATTTCTTGCGATCAGACCGACTTGTGAGAATGTGTGCGTATCTGTAGGAGGTCGCGCACATGGACATGAATCCCCGCCTTACCTCAGTGGTTTTCCGGCTCAACCGCGAGAAGCTCGACGCCCTCAAGGACCTGTCGCGCACCACGCGCATCCGTCAGAGCGAGTACCTCCGCGAGGCCATCTCCGATCTGCTCGCGAAGTACGAAGAGCGGCTCGTCGACTGAAGACGGCCATCCGGGCCCCACCGCGCGTCACCCGATGTGGAAGGGTGGCTCCAGCGGAAGCCCCGGGGGATGGAGACGCTCCCCGGCGGTGAAGGGGTCCACTTGGGGAGGGTAGCGAACCTCCCAGAGCACGAGGCCGTGAGCGGGCGCCTTGAAGCCCTCCATGGCCTGACCCGTCTCGAGTGCCGCGAGCCACGCCTCTTCCGGCAGCAGCCCCGCGGCCACCTTCAACGCGCTCCCCATCAAATAGCGGATCTGGTAGCGCGCGAAGCCGTCCCCTCGCAGCCGAGCCTCGTAGAGCCCACCGCCCAGCGCGTGCAGGGTGGCGGACTCCAGCGTGCGCGGCTTGCGTGGACTGGACTTCTCATGGAACGCGATGAAGTCCCGCGTCCCTTCCGCTGAACGCAGCAGCGCCGCCAACCGCTCCGGCGTCACCGCCGTGGCCTGGAGCAGCGGCTCCGCGGACACGTCCAGCGCATAGGGCGCCCATTCGGGCATCACGGCCCCGCCCAGCTGGAACCGGTAGCGGTACTCCTTGCCGCATGCGCTCCACTGCGCATGAAAGGACGTGGGCCGGCGCACCCCGCACAGGCCCAGGCCCGGTGGCAACCGGGGCGGGAGCCGCTTCTCCAGGGACTCCGCCGAGTCGCCCGCTTCCAGCCGGACGCTCACTACCTGCATCCGGGCGTGGACGCCCCGGTCCGTGCGCCCCGAAGGCATCAAGGTCGCCGGCACCCCCACGGACCGCAGCGCCTCTTCCAGGGCTGACTGGACGGTGGGGCCCTCGGGTTGGCGCTGGAAGCCGCGGAAGATTCCGCCGCGGTACCAGATCCACAGTGCGACGGGAATCCGCTTGGAGGTGGAGGGGAGCACGCCGTTGCTTGGGTGTGGGGAACCACGGGATACTCGCGCGCAAAATGGCGGCTGGACAAGACCTTGCGGCGGACGTGGACGGACTCTGGCTCTTCAAGCACGGGGACCTCGTCCTGGGGCCCGTCAGTGGTGCTCAACTCGTGGAGAAGCTCACCTCGGGTGAGCTGACGCTGGACACCTTGGTGGCGCCCGCAGGAGAGCGGGACTTCCACCGCATGTCCGAGGTGGACGCCTTCCGCGTGCACGTGGCCCGGGTGGAGGCGCGCGCCCGCGTGGATGCCGCGGTCGTCGTGGAGCGGGCGAAGTCCGCGAAGCGCCTGAAGATTCTCGGCGGCGCCGCGGCGGCGGGCGTGGTGGTGCTGGGCATCGTCGGCATCCAGGTGGCGCGCAACGCCGCCGTCCACGGCTGGTTCGGCGGCGGCGGCGAGGTCCAGACGGACGACTTCGAGATGGGCGAAATCACCATCCGCGTGGCCCAGGCCCGGGTGGATGACGAGGAACTCTTCGAGTACCCCGGACATGGCGCGCGCCGTCCGGGCTCGGGCGAGCCGGGGGTGAAGCCCGCCACCGGCAGCAGCGGTCCGGGCAAGGTGGCCATGGCGTCCACCACCCGGACGCCGGCGGACCGGAAGCCTCGCCCCGGGGGCAGCGTGACCACCGACCCGGATGGCATGGAGATGACGCAGCAGTTCGACCAGTCCGCCATCAACCAGGTGGTGGCCAGCAACAAGTCCACGCTCTTCCGCTGCTTCAAGGAAGAGGCGGAGCGCACCCCCGGCATCTACGCCAAGGTCCCCATGGAGTTCGTCATCGGGAACGATGGCCGGGTCAGCAAGCTGTGGGTGGACAACCATCAGTTCAAGAAGGGTCCACTCTACGAGTGCCTGCTGTCGGAGATGCGGAAGTGGCCGTTCCGCGCCTACGAAGGCGAGCAGGCGACGGTGGGCCTGTCGTTCACCATCGGCAAGCGGGGGTAGGGTCACTTTCTTGCCGGCACCCCGGGCATGCCCGATACCGTGGGCATGTCCGCCGCATCTGTTGCTGAGACCGAAATCGCGAAGAAGGCCATGAGCGTCCCGCCGGGGACCTTCCGTCACACCGTGCTGACGGCAGCCAAGCGCTTCAAGTCCACCTGGGCCGAGCTGGGGAAGCTCCTGGTCCAGGTCCGGGACGAGGCCAAGTTCGAGGAGTGGGGCTACCCCTCCTTCGAGACCTATTGCCTCAAGGAACTGCACATCAAGAAGCAGACCGCCTTGAAGCTCACCCGCTCGTTCAGCTTCCTGACCAAGCACGAGCCCGAGGAGGAGCTCACCGCACAGGAGTTCCCCCAGCGCGCACCCGCGTTCGAGGTCATTGAAGTCCTCGCGGACGCGGAGGAGCGGGGCCAGCTGTCGCCCACTGAATACAAGTCCCTGCGCGACAGCATCTGGAGCCCGGAGAAGAACCCGGCCGAGCTGAAGAAGGAGTTCGCCGAGCGCTTCCCCCGTCCCCCGCCGGAGCCGCCCCCGGAGAGCGCCCAGGTGCGGAAACTGGCGCAGATGGCCCGCAAGCTCGCGAGCGAGCTGTCGGGGAGCCGTCGGATTCCGAACGCCGTCGCCGAGCGGGCAGCCGCCCTGGCGGAAGACCTCGAAGACATCGCCTCGGGCGTGACGGACGCCTGAGCCGCTGTTACTGAACGCTGACCCGTTGGCCGGGGCTGTACGCTCGGCAACGGGCCTGTACCGCCGGGCTTCCTGCCCGAAGGGGAGGGCCCTATAGTGGTTCAGGGCCGCGTGGAAGGTGGGCCTGACGGCTGTTCGAGACGTGGGCAGGCCGTGCGGGTAGGGGAGCGGTGGACGGCGAAGGAGGCTCCGGGTGTCCGGAGCCGGCGAACTCGGAGGCGGCAGTGAAGAAGGAGCACCACGTCAACCTGTCTTGTTCGTTCTGCGGCAAGTCGCAGCGCGAGGTCCGCAAGCTCATCGCGGGCCCGACGGTCTACATCTGCGACGAATGCATCAAGCTGTGTAACGACATCATCGCGGACGAGAACGAGCGCGAGGAGGGCAAGCCCCAGGTCAGCTTGCCGACGCCGGCGGAGATCAAGGCGTTCCTCGACGACTACGTCATCGGACAGGACCAGGCGAAGAAGGTCCTCGCGGTGGCGGTGTACAACCACTACAAGCGCATCTATCAAAAGAAGCCGAACTCCCGGCCGCGTCCTGGCGTGAAGGGTCCCACCGGCGAGGAAGTGGAGCTGAGCAAGAGCAACATCCTGCTCATCGGTCCCACGGGAAGTGGCAAGACGCTGCTGGCCCAGTCGCTGGCGCGCTTCCTCAACGTGCCCTTCACCATCGCCGACGCCACCAGCCTCACCGAGGCCGGCTACGTGGGCGAGGACGTGGAGAACATCATCCAGAACCTCCTCCACAACGCCGACTACGACGTGGAGAAGGCCTCGCGCGGCATCGTCTACATCGACGAGATCGACAAGATCGCCCGCAAGGGTGACATGCCCAGCGCCACCCGCGACGTGGGCGGCGAGGGTGTGCAGCAGGCCCTGCTGAAGATCATCGAAGGCACCCGGGCCAACGTCACGCCGCGCGGCGGGAAGAAGTACAACCAGCAGGAGTACGTCCAGGTCGACACGACGAACATCCTGTTCATCTGCGGCGGCGCCTTCCACGGCATCGACGGCGTCATCAAGCGCCGCGTGGGCGAGAAGGGCCTCGGCTTCGGCGCGAAGATCACCCACCGCGAGGAGCGCAGCGTGGGTGAGCTGCTGGCGCTGACCGAGCCGGAAGACCTCATGCGCTTCGGCATGATTCCGGAGTTCATCGGCCGCCTGCCGATGATCGCCACGCTGAACGACCTGAAGGAAGAGGACCTGGTCATCATCCTCTCCCAGCCGAAGAACGCCCTGGTGAAGCAGTACCAGAAGCTCTTCGAGTTTGAGAAGGTGAAGCTGACCTTCACCAAGGAGGCGCTGCGCGCCATCGCCCGCGAGGCGATGCGCCGTCACTCTGGAGCGCGCGGTCTTCGCGCCATCCTGGAGGATGCCATGCTGGAGATCATGTACGACGTGCCGTTCCGCGAGGGCATCAAGGAGTGCAAGATCACCGAGCAGGTCATCACCAAGCACGAGGCGCCCCAGCTCGTCATGGAGAAGGAGAAGAAGACGGCCTAGCGGCGGTCTCTCTTCTCCGGGTGTCCCAAGGCCCTGCTTTCCTCACGGAAGGCGGGGCCTTCGCTTTCAGGGCGCGGGCAGCGTGACGATGAACTCGGCCCCGGCGCCGGGCGCGCTCTCCACGCGGAGGTCGCCCTGGTGCTCCTGGACGATGTCGTGGCACAGCGAGAGCCCTAACCCCGTGCCCACGCCCGCGGGCTTGGTGGTGAAGAAGGGGTGGAAGAGCTTCTCGCGGAGGTCCTCGGGGATGCCCGGCCCGTTGTCTCGGATGCGCAGCTCCACCTTGCTTCCGACGCGGCGGGTGCTCAGGTGCACCTGGGGCGTGAAGCCCGCGCCGGCCTGCTGTTGGTGTTGCGCCGCGGCGTAGAACGCGTTGTCGAGGATGTTGGTGAGCATCCGGCTGATGTCGCTGGCCACCAGCTCCACGATGCCCACGGTGGGGTCTAACGTGGTCTCCATCTTCACGCTGGCCCCGCCGGGACGGCTGCGCAGGCCCTGCACTGCCAGATTCACACTCTCGCGCACCAGCAGGTTGAGGTCCGACTTGGAGCGGGTGCCCTCCGACTTGCGCGAGTGCCGGAGCATCGTCTTGATGATGTCCGAGGCGCGCGTGCCGTGGCTGTGGATGCGCTGGGCGTTCTGCTTCAAGTCCTGGAGCGTCTCCAGCACGTCCTCGCGGGCCTCGCTGTCGAGCCGGTCCGCCATGCCCTTCAGCATCTCCTCCAGCTCGCCGGCCAGCCGTGAGGACAGGTTCGAGAAGTTGTTCACGAAGTTGAGCGGATTCTGGAGCTCATGGGCGATGCCCGCGGTGAGCGCGCCCAGGGACGCGAGCTTCTCCTGCGCCACGAGCTGGCGCTGCATCTCCTGAAGCCGGGTGAGCGTCTCCGCCAGCTCGGCGTTCTTGTGCTGGATTTCGGCGGTGCGCTCCTCCACGCGGCGCTCCAGCGTCCGGCTGTACTCCTCCAGGCTGGCGTAGAGGTCGGCGTTCTCCAGGGAGATGGCCGCCTGGAACGACAGCAGGCGCAGCACCTCCAGTCGCTCCGGGGTGAAGGCGCCCCGCGTGGCGTCGTTCTCCAGGTAGAGCACGCCCGTGAGCGAGCCCTGCTTCAAGAGCGGGCTGCACAGCAGGGACTTGGGCTGGGCGCTGCGGACGTAGGGGTCCTCGGAGAACGGCTCTTCCGCTGAGGCGTCGTGGAGGAGCACCGTCTCTCCGGTGCGCACCACGTAGTGGATGATGGAGGTCGGCAGCGACGCGGAGGACTCCATGGGGATGGGCGCCTCGAGCACCACGCCATCGCCGTCCACGGAGCCTTCCGCCGCGATGACCAGTCCCTCCGTCCGCTTCAGCAGCAGCAGGCCCCGGCGCGCGCCCGCGTTCTCGATGACCAGCGTCATCAGCTTGCGCAGCAGCTTGCCCAGGACGATTTCGCCAGACAGCGCGCGCGCCGTCTTGATGACGGACGCCAGGTCCAGCGCGGCCAGTGACGCTTCGGTGGGGGCATCCGTGCGCGTGGGCGTGGGGGCGGACGGCAAGAGCCGGGGGTGCTCCCGCTCCAGCCGAGCCGCGACGGCGCGGGCTCCCCAGCGCAGGTAGGCGGCGCGGGCTTCCTCCAGATAGGTGCGGGCCACGCGCTCGCGGGCTTGCGTCAGGTGGAACCGTGCCGCGGCCTCGCAGGCCACGCCCTCGTCGAGCGACAGGCCGTACTGGCGCGCCAGCCGGATGGCCCGGTCATACGCATCCGCGGCCGAGTCCCCCTGGCCGTCCAGGCGGGCCCGCTCCGCGTCCAGCAGCTCCGCGCGGGCGCCGTAGTTCATGGGGGCGATGCGGGCCCATCCCCGCATGGACTTGCGGATGGCGTCGATGGCCCGTGACGAGCGAATCCGGTCCAGCGGCCCCAACGTCGGGTGGACCGCCATGAGCGCCAGGCCTTGGAAGAACTTGTACCAGGGCAGGTAGATCTGCCCGGCGATGAGCTCCACCTGGGCGTCCACCGCCGCGGCGCTCTCCAGCGCTCCGCGCGCATCGCCCCACAGCCAGCGGCGCAGGGTGCGTAGCACGTCGCAGGTGGCGATGCCGTTGCCGTAGTCGAGCTGCCGGTACGGCGCGACCAGCTCCTCCTCGCGGGCCTCCACGTTGCCGGTGAAGGCACCCGTGAGCGAGTCGAGCGTGTGCCGCATGTACTCGGTGAAGAGCACGTTCTTGTGGCGGTGGGTGGCCAGGATGTCCCGGTACCGGTCCATGCGCGGGCCACCGTCGGCCAGGCCGTCCCGGGCGATGAGGGCGGTGGCGCAGCCCGCGCTGGACGCATAACCGAAGTATTCGATGTCGCCCGTCTCCTGGCCCTTCTGCGCGGCGGCGAGGAAGTCGCCGACGCAGGCGGACAGCGGCTCCTTCCAGTGCCGGATGAACAGGTTGAAGACGAAGGTCACCATGGCCCGCAGGCTCTCCGCCTGGAAGCGGTCCAGCGTCTTCAGCGCCAGCCGGCCATAGCGGAAGCCTTCCTCGGGGTTGCCCAGGTGCACGCTCAGCATCAGCCCGTAGCCCACGTAGCCGAACGCTGCCACGCCCGTGGCGCCGTGGCGGATGGTGAGCTGGAGCACGCGGAGCACCACCAGCGGAAAGAGCAGCGGGCGGGCCATGAAGGCCAGCGACGACAGCTTCACCAGCAGCCGCAGCGTGGCGAGCAGGAGCGGGTCGGTGCACTCGGGGAGGGCAGCCAGGTCCTCGGGCTTGCGCAGGCCCAGACGCAGCTTCGTCTTCGCCACCGCGGCCAGCACGTGGGGCTGCTTCGGATTCGCGGGCAGGGGCTGGCCCAGCTTGCGCAACACCTCCAGGCCCAGGTCCACGCCGCGCGAGTGCTCGCCCCGGTGTGCGAGGCATTGGAGCCGGACCTCCTGCACGCGGACTTCCTCCGCGCTGTCCACCGCATGGGCCAGCGCCGCCGCTGCCAACCGCTCCATTAGGTCGAAGTCCGCGTCGAGGTACGCCGCTTCGGCCGCGTCGACGTGAAGGTCGAAGGTGAGCCGCCGGTCCTTCCGCCAGCCGTCGTCGCCGAGCAGGGACAGGCCCGTGTTCAACAGTCGCAGGGCCGCGGCCCAGGCGCCTCGGGATTTGGCGCTGCGGCCGGCGCGCAGGTCCAGCTCCGCCACGCGGTGGCGCTCCTGCTCGTCGTGGAGCACGGGCAAGGCCAGGTGGAAGTGGCTGACGAGCTCCGGGAGTTCTTCGTCGAGCCGCTCCGGGGGCGTGTGCCGCAGGAGCAGCCGGCCGATGCGGGCATGGATTTCCGGATGCACGTCCGCCGGAATCAGCTCCAGCGCGGCCTGCTGCACGCGGTCATGGGTGAACTGATACGAGCCCCCGCTGTCGAGGTCGGCGTCGTCAATGGGCGCCACCAGGCCCGCCTGGAGCACTTCGACGAGCCCCTTCTCGGCCTCCTCGTCCGTACGCTCCAGGACGATGGCCAGACTGTGCAGGTCGAACAGATGGCCCAGTGCCGCGGCGATGGGCAGCAGTGCCTGCGCGGCGGAGCTCAGCTCTCGGATGCGGGAGGTGAGCAGGGCCACCACGCCGTCACTGAAGTCCTGTCCACGCAGCGCGCTGGCATCCCACCGGAAGCCACCGCCGTCCGCGTCGAAGCGCACCAGCCCGCGCTCGTAGAAGGTGCGCAGCAGTTGCACCGCGTGGAACGGGTTTCCTTCCGTCAGCGACAGCACCAGGTCGTCGAGCTGCGCGTCGGGTTGGCCCTCGGCGGGAGGGAACACGTCCGCGACCAGCCTCGTCACGTCCTCGGGCGACAGCGGCGCCAGGTCGATGCGGTGGACCGGCGTGCCGTGGTCCTGGAGCGCGCGGGCAAGGGACTCCACGGGATGGTCGGGGCTCAGCTCTTCGGAGCGGCAACCCGCGACCACGAGCAGGTGTTCGATGTCCCGGTCCGTCAGGAGCAGCCGCAACAACTGGAGGCTGGTGCTGTCCGCCCAGTGGAGGTCGTCCAGGACGAGCACCAGGGGATGCTCCCGCGTGGCGAGCGCGGCCACCAGCTTGCGCAGGACCAGTTGGAAGCGCAGCTCCGACTCCGCGGGCCCCAGCTCCGGGACGGGAGGCTGGTCGCCAAGCACCAGCGCCATGCGAGGCACCGCGTCCACCACCAGCCGGCCCATGCCGCCCACGGCTTCGAGGAGGTGCTGACGCCAGCTCTCGAGCTCCTGCTCCTGCCCTCCGAGGAGCGCGCGAGCCACCTCGCGGAAGGCCTCGAAGATGCCGCTGTAGGGAGTGCCACGGAGAAGCTGGTCGTACTTTCCTCGGGCGAAGTGGCCCTGGCGCTCGGCGACGGGCCGCTTGAGCATCCCGGTGAGGGCCGATTTGCCCATGCCCGCCGCGCCAGAGACGAGCACGAAGGCGGAGCGGCCTGAGGCGGCGCGCTCGAAGGCGTCGCGCAGGGCCGCCTGCTGGGGCTCGCGGCCGTAGAGCTTCTCGGGGACGGCGAAGCGCTCGGGGACGTCCTTGGCGCCCAGCTCGAAGGCGGCGACGGGGCCGGGGCCCTCCAGGGCACCCAGGCAGCGCTGGAGGTCCGCTACGAGCCCGTAGGCGCTCTGGTATCGGTCCTCGGGGGACTTGGCGAGCAGCTTGAGCGCGATGTCGGACAGGGGCTGGGGCAGCTCGGGTTCGACACTGACGGGCGGAGGCGGGGGCAGGGCGACGTGTGCGTGGATGAGGCCCAGCGCATCCGTGTCCGCGAAGGGGCGGCGCCCGGTGAGCAGCTCGTAGAGCACCACGCCCATGGAATAGAAGTCAGCCCGCGAGTCCACGCTGCGGTGGGTGCGCCCGGTGCCCTCGGGGGAGAGGTATTCGAGGCTGCCCTCCAACCGCTCGGGCGCGAGCGGAGCGACCTCGGCGCGGGGCCTGCGCGTGGCGAGGGTGAAGCCAGTGAGCTTCACGGACTCGCCATCCGTGCCCACGAGGATGCTGTTGGGGTTCAGGTCCCGGTGGAGGATGCCCTGCTCGTGGATGGCACCCAGGGCGCGCGCCAACGACAGCGCGATGCGGCATGCGGCGCGCGGCTCCATGCGCCCGTGTGACAGGCGTTGGGTCAGCGTCGCATCCCCGAAGCCTTCCAGGATGAGCACGGGCGCGCCGTCCCGCGCTTCGGCCCACGCCAGGGGCCGCAGGACGCCGTCGAGACTCAGGGCGTTCGTCAGCTCCCACTCATGGCGAAGCCGCGTGGTGGCGGAGGGGAGCCGCGCCGCGTCGGGGACCTTGAGGATGACCGAGGCGCCGTCCTCCTCGCGTGTGGCGCGCAAGAGCTGGAAGGCCCCTGCGGTGGTGACCTCTCTGCCGATGCGGTAGCCGGGCACATCCATCATTGCTTCCACCCGTGCGCGAAGGAGTGCACTCCCCGTTGAGGCGGGGAGGGTAGCCCTGGCACTGGGGGCTCGCAACAGAGCGCGAACGATGTGAGGCCGGATGCCTGCCCGCGGGCGAAGTGGAGTGGGCCTCGCGGGTGTGCGATGGAGCGAGTCACCGTGCTGAGACCCTCTGGGATGGCTGGCCTGGCCGCGCGAAGCGGTGGACGACGCGCAATCGTGATTGGCAGTGGTTTCGGTGGATTGGCCGCGGCCATCCGGCTGGCGGCGCGTGGGTGGCGCGTCACGGTGCTCGAGCGGATGGACAGCCCGGGCGGGCGGGCGAACGCCTTCCAGCAGGACGGCTTCACGTTCGACGCGGGCCCCACGGTGATCACGTGTCCGCACCTGCTGGAAGAACTGTGGGCGCTGGCGGGGCAACGCATGGCGGACCACGTGGAGCTCCGGCCCGTGGTCCCGCTGTACCGGATGCGGTTCCCGGATGGCTCCACATTCGACTACCACACGGACCGCGAGGCGATGCGCCAGTCCGTGCGGCGACTGTCGCCCCGGGATGAGGCGGGATTCCTGGCGCTGTGCGCCCGCGTGGAGCGGATGTACGAGGCGGGCATTGGGCCCCTGATGAGCACGCCGGTGCCGGACGTGCTGAGTCTGGCGCCCTTCACCCCCGCGCTGGTGCGGGACGAGGCGTTCCGGTCCATGTTCGGCCTGGTGTCGAAGCACATCCGGGACGAGCGGTTGCAGCAGGCGTTGAGCTTCCATCCGCTGCTGATTGGCGGCAGTCCCTTCGCGACAGCGAGCGCGGTGTACACGTCGATTCAATTCGTGGAGCGGCGCTGGGGGGCATTCTTTCCGGTGGGGGGAACTGGCGCGCTGGTGCGCGGCCTGGTGGCGCTATTGGAGTCCCTGGGCGGCGAGGTCCGTTACGGCAGCGAGGTGACTGAGATTGCATTGGAGGGGCGGAAGGCGACGGGCGTGAGGCTCGGGGACGGTACGGGGCTGGCGGCGGACGTGGTGGTGTCGAACGCGGACGCGGCGTGGACGTACCGGTACCTGGTGCCAGGGCATGTCCGGAAGCACTGGACGGACGAGCGCATCAACCGGGCTCGGTACTCGATGAGCGCGTTCCTCTGGTACTTTGGGACGCGGCGTCAGTACCCGGAGGTCGCGCACCACACGCTGCTGTTCGGCAAGGACTTCCGCGGGATGTTCTCAGGACTGGAAGGCCCTGGACAGCCGTCAGCGGACCCCTTGCTCTATCTACACAGACCCACGGCGACAGACGCGGCGCTGGCTCCGTCAGGCCATGATGCTTTCTATGTACTGGCTCCGGTGCCGCACCTGGGGAGAGGGGCGGAATGGAAGCCGCGGGCAGAGGCTTTCCGACGAGAGTTGGAGGATCGGCTGTCGCGGACCGTCTTGCCAGGGCTGGGTTCGGAATTGATGACGTCTCGGATGGCGACGCCGGAGTATTTCCGAGACGAACTGCGCTCCTTTAAAGGGGCCGCGTTCAGCTTCGCGCCGACGCTTTGGCAGACCACATTCCTTCGGGCACAGGCCCGGAGCGAGGACGTTGACCGCCTCTACATGGTTGGCGCGGGAACGCACCCTGGAGCGGGGCTCCCCGCCGTGCTGTGCTCTGCCAAGATCGTGGACACAGTCATTCCGCTGGCGTAGCGCCTTTTGCAAGAGTCGCGGAACCCAGAGGTGATGTCAGAATTGCCTCAAGAGGTTCAACCAATAGCGGCTCAATCCGCCGCCACTGTTCGGACATGGCCATCCGCTTCATGTCGTTCAGCGGCCCGGCCTTCGCCCCCATGTCTGGTCGCTCAATTCCAAGGCCAGTTCAATTTCAATGGGGTCGCGCTGCCTCTGTAAGCAGCTTTCCATCTGCTTTTGATGAGTGCTATGGACGAACAAAACCGCGAATGCTAGAAGCCCGCGGATTCAGGGGGACTGGTGTCAGCCCAGTCGTCGTTCGAGCACAGGACGAACTTTCCGAGGCCATACATCTTATGCGATCACTGCTTCACGACATCGCTCATATCGAATTCTGGGTAGAGGACGCGCGGGTGGTCGCTGAATGCTATCAGCGAGTTTTCGGCTTTGATGCCATCGCGGAGGCAGGACCGGAAACGGGCCTTGCCGGACATCGCTCCATCGTGCTGGCGCAAGGCGACGCCACGTTCGTTGTCACCTCGTCCGTGGATGGCAGCGGCCCCGTCGCAGCGTTCACGCGGCAGCATGGCGATGGCGTTCGCGATGTCGCATTCACTGTCGATGATGCAACGCAGGCGTTCAACGAAGCAGTTGCGCTGGGGGCCACGCCCGTCGAAGCGTCCGCCGTGGCGGGACTCATCAAGGCTGGACGTACAATTCGTGGCTTCGGGGACGTCGTTCACTCCTTTGTCGAGAGCCGGTCGCTCCCCGATTTCTTCCGGCCGCTTTCGGCACCCTCGCGTGCCACGTCAGACGTCGGTATTCGATCGCTCGATCACGTCGCTGTGTGCCTGCCCACCGGAGAGCTCGATACCGTTGCTGAGTTCTACAAGCGCGTGCTTGGCTTCGAAGATGGACACGCGGAGTACGTCGAGACCGAGCTGAGCGGGATGAACGCCCGGGTTGTTCAGCGAGGGCCTATCCGGTTCCCGCTGCAGGAGCCGCTGGCGCAGAACCCGACTGGACCAATCGCTGAGTTCCTCACGCTCAACCGCGGGGCCGGTGTCTATCATCTCGGGCTCCTCACTGACGATATCTGCCGCACCCTCCATGGCTTGCGAGGCAAGGTGAAGGCGCTCGACGTGCCAGACACGTATTATGAGCAGTTGCCCAACCGCGTCGCTGCCCTCGACGTGCCCATGGCGGACCTGCGTGAGTTCAAGGTCCTGGTCGATCCAGGGCCAGGCGGAATCCTGCTGCAGACGTTTACGCGCTCGCTGCACCCGCGGCAGACATTCTTCATCGAGATCATCCAGCGCAAGGGCGCCGTGACCGGCTTCGGCAGTGGCAACATCCGCGCGCTCTTCGACGCCGTGGAGGCAGACCGTATCGCGCTCGCCGCGAACACTGCGAGAGGGTAGGGGGCGCCGCGCTTCCAGCGGGCGCGTCAAGGGAGGGACGAGGCATGTTCGAGCACAACGCGGGTGCTGAATCCAATCCGGTCAATCTGGCGGAATACGCCCGCCTCGCCAGGAAACGCGCCGAACCTTCCGCCTGGGACTTCATCGCCGGCGGCAGTGACGACGAGCGCACCCTGGCAGCGAATCGCGCTGCCTTCGAGCGTTGGACGCTTCGACCGCGAATCCTCTCTGGACGCGATACGGTAGACGTCTCCGTGCATCTCTTCGGCAGGACGCTCGCGTCTCCGCTCCTGGTGGCGCCCATCGGCTATCAGGGCCTCGCTCATCCCGCGGCCGAGGTCGCTACTGTGCAAGGGGCTGGCGCGGCGCACACCGCGATGGTCGTCAGCACCATGTCCAACCGCACCCTCGAGGACCTCGCGAGGGCGGCGAGCGCGCCCCTCTGGTTTCAGCTCTACTGTCTGAAGGATCCGGGGCTGACCTTGTCACTGGTTCGCCGTGCGGAGTCCGCTGGATACGAGGCGCTGGTGATTACCGTTGACATGCCACGCATGGGCCGCCGCGAGCGCGACCTGCGCAACGGCTTCGCGCTGCCCGCGCACCTGCGGCCCAGCAACTTGCTCATGGAGGCCTCGCCGGAGCTGCACCGCTCCCAGCAGGGCACCTCAGGCGTCGCGCTGCACGTCGGCCAGCTCTTCGACGCTGCTTTGAGCTGGAGCACCGTGGAGCGCCTGAAGCAGCAGACGGCATTGCCCGTTCTGCTGAAAGGCGTCCTCACGCGAGAGGATGCTCAACGAGCCGCCTCCGTGGGAATCGATGGGATCATCGTTTCGAACCACGGTGGCCGCCAGCTCGACGGTGCCCCCGCCAGCCTGGATGTCCTTCCAGAGGTCGTCGAAGGTGCGGGGGGCCGTTGCCGCATCCTGCTGGATGGTGGCATCCGGCGCGGCACGGATGTGCTGAAGGCTCGCGCGCTTGGCGCCGATGCCGTCCTCATCGGTCGGCCCATCATGTGGGGTTTGATCGCGCGCGGTGCCGAAGGGGTAACCGACGTGCTGCGCCTGCTCCGTGCCGAGCTTGAACAGGCGTTGGCACTCTGTGGTCAGTCGCGCTGGACAGAGATTGACCGGTCGCTGGTCGCCTCGGCACCGCCTTGCGGCGGCGGGTGGAGCGCGCCCGAGGAGGGCTTGTGACCGGGCTCGAAGAGGCGGGCTTGCGGTATGTGACGCAGCAGGAGGTTGCGCGAGTCTCCGACCTGCGGACCTTCGTGGCCGAGCTCCGCGCCGCCTACGCCGAACCCCAGGACCTCGAGACCCCCCCGCGCTCACTCATCCTGCGCGAGGACCCGTTCCGTGCGTTCGTCGCGATGCCGATCTACAGCGGAAAGCACCAGCTGTTCATCACCAAGGTCGGGGCCGTGGTGCCGCAGGCGCTCTCGCAGCATCCGAGCGTTCATGCGCTCGTGGTGGTGTTCTCGGCACTCACTGGGGCGCCGCTGGCCATTCTGGACGGCATGGCCATTACGAATCTCAAGTGCGCCGCGGTGTCGGCCCTGGTGACGGACATCTGCGCCCATGAGCAGGCGGAGGTGCTCGCCATCATCGGCAGCGGCGTGCAGGCACGTGAGCAACTCCGAGGTGTTGGCGCCGTGCGGAAGCTCGGTGAGGTTCGCGTGTACTCACGCAACCCGAACAATGTCCGTGAGTTCATCCGCCGCAACGAAGCGCTCGCGGAAGGTGCTCGGTGGGTCGCCTGCAACTCAGCGGACGAGGCTGTGGCGCCAGCGGACATCGTGAGCACCACGACGACCTCGACCACTCCGGTGGTTTCGAGCGCAGCGCTGCGGCGAGAGCGCCTCCACATCAATTGCATGGGAGCGCATACCCCTCGTTCGCGTGAGCTCCCGGTGGATGTCCTGGAGACATCCAGGCTCATCGTGGAGGACGTGGAGATGGCGGTGGCTGAAGCAGGAGAGGTCCACCGCCACGCGACGCCGCTCGCTAGGCTGGTGCATCTTGACGCCAGCGAGCTGCGCGAGGTTCGAACCGCGTTCTGCTCCACGGGACATGCATTTCTGGATCTTCTTGCCTCAATGCATGTGCTCGAACGCTCCGGCTTGCGAGCCGAACTGACGCGCACCGAGTGACGGGCCTGCCTCCATTCACAGCACGCGTATCGAGGTCGAAAGGGACGAAGCCGCCATGGGGAAGTACCACAACATCAGCAAGATGATCACCGCCAGCGAGAGCAGTTGGCGCGAAGGTGCCGAGCGCGGGCTCATGCACATCCGTACCGGCAAGACGGACACCAGCAAGCTGCAGACCGCTGACGGCCACCAGTTCGTCAACATGGTCTCATGTTCGTACCTCGGGCTGAACAGGCACCCCAAGATCCTCGAAGGGGCGAAGCAGGCCATCGAGCGGGAGGGCGTGCTGAATCATGCCGTTTCGAGGGTGCGGATTGCGCCTGCGTTGCTCGGCGAGGCCGAGGAGGCGCTGGCCACGCTCTTCGAGAGCAAGGCCTACCTCACACCGTCATGTTTCTACGCTTCAGCGACGGCGTTGCCGTTGCTGTCGTCCGGTCACCTGACGGGCGGCGTCAAGCCCGTCATGGTATTCGACAAGAACTGTCACTTCTCGATGAATATCATGAAGGCCGTTTGTGGGGACGAGACGGAGGTTGTCACCATCCCCCACAACGACATGAACGCGCTTGAGGATGCGTGCAAGGCGCACCCTGCCGTCGTCTATGTCTGTGACGGCGCGTACAGCACCGGCGGAGCCGCTCCCGTCCGCGACCTCCTCCAGTTGCAGGACCGGTACGGGCTGTTCCTCTACGTGGATGATTCGCACTCCGTCTCAGTATGCGGTCGGCGCGGTCAGGGAATGTTCCGCCCCCAGATTGGCGATCTGGGCGAGCGCACCATGATTGCAGCTTCGCTTGCCAAGTCGTTCGGCACTGTGGGGGGCGTGCTCCTGTTCGGGACCCAGCGGCAGCGCGAGCTCATCGACTACTCCGCGGGGCCTCTCGGGTGGAGCCAGCAGGTGAACGTTCCCGCCATGGGGGCGGCCAAGGCGACCGCGGAGCTCCACATGACGGAGGAGGTTGCCGCGCTCCAGGAGAAGATGCGCTCGAACATGGCCTACCTGGATTCGCTGATCCCCACGCCCTACGCGAACGACGGGTTGCCCATCCGGGTCATCGAGATCGGCGAGTCGGAGCATGCGCTGGAGGTCTCTCAGCGCGTGTACCGCCGGGGCTTCTACACCTCCGCCGTCTTCTTCCCGATCGTCGCTCGCGGCCGCGCTGGACTGCGCATCATGGGGCGGGCGGACATGGAGAAAGCGGACCTGCTCGCCTTCTGTGAAGCGGTGAAGGAAAGCGTCGCCGAGGTGAAGGCGGCCGCGTAGATGGTCGCGGCGGAAGGCGCTCGCTCGTGGTGAGCGCCTTCCTGACGACGGGTTACTTCTTGGCGACGTAGTCCCGGCTCGGAATCAGAATCGACCGCTCGAAGGTGACGACAGTCACATCCTTCTGATTCTTTCCGCGCGTCTCCACCACGACGATGCCCTGGCCAGGCCTCGAGTTGGAGTTGCGCCGCGACAGCACCTCGGATTCGGCGTAGAGGGTATCTCCGACGAACACCGGTTCGGGGAACCGGACCTTGTCCCAGCCCAGATGGCAAATCGCCTTCTGGCTGACGGTGCTGACCGTCATCCCGTTCACGATGTTGAACGTCACGAGCCCTCCCACCAGGAGGCGGCCGAACTCGGTCTCCGCTGCGTAGTGCTCGTTGATGTGGATGGGGTGCTGATTCATGTTGATCAGCGACTGCCAGATGTTGTCGGTGGCAGTGATGGTCCGGCCAGGCCGATGCTCGAAGATGAGCCCCGGCTCGAGGTCCTCCAGATAGAGTCCCTTGTCCTCGCGGTACCGTCGCTCGCCAACCTGGATGTATGCTGATTTTTGCATGTGTTCGCTTCTCCCGTGTGGGCTATCAGCCAATTCGAGCGGAAGGGTCCCGCCCGCGATCTTCCGTTCCGCCGGGTGACCCGGATGCTTGCTGAGACGTGTAATAGTCCAACATCAGCCGCGCCTTGGCGACGAAGGGCGGGGCGATGACCGAGCCATCGACGATGGCGAAGCCGTTGGCCGCGGCTTCGTAGCTGCTGATCGTCTTCTGGTATGTCTCGAGCTCGGCGGAGGGCACCGAATAGACCTTCTTCACGATCGGCACCTGGTTGGGGTGAATGATGGCTTTCGCCATGAAGCCTTCATTCTTCGATTCGCGACACGCGGCTTCGAAGCGGGCCATGTCCTCCACCTCTTCGAAGAGCTTCGTGTCGACGGGTGGAATCCCATATCGCGCACAGGCGACGCAGAAACGCCCCCGGGCCTGAGCGAGGTACGCCTCGTTGGGGCGGTACATGGTGGCGGTGATGTCCGCCTGCCCGAACAGAAGCAGATCGCTCACTGAGGCGATACGCTCGATGTCGTCCATGCCTTCGGGCGTTTCGACGATGGGGAAGAGCTTGACGCCTTTCAGCTTCTCGATCACCGACCTGCAGAGCACCACTTCGTGGTGAGAGCGGACCTTCGGAATCTGCAGGTACTCGATGGGAAGGCGCCCCTCCTCATGACCTCGACACACGGCATCGAGGTCCCGGATGCCATCCAGGGATGCGAGGTGGTTGATCCGGACGCCGAAGCGGCGACCCCGCTGGGTCAGCGTCCTCAGGTCGAGCTCGGCCAGCCTTTGCCGGGCCTTGGCCTTTGAGGCCGCATGGACGGCGTCCTCGAGGTCGATCATCACGACGTCACTGCCAAAGCCCGGATCATCCCGGGTGGGGTCGAACCGGAGTACGGAGGTATACAGAAAGCAGATGGTCACGCTGGGCTCCTGCTCAATCAACTCGCGATGAGCCCGCCGTCCACCGGCAGGGCCACGCCTGTCACAAACGAAGACTCGGGAGTGCTCAACCAGGCAACGGTGTCGGCGACTTCACGGGGCTCGCAGAGCCGGCCCAGAGGGTTCTTTTCACCGACCGCGGCGAGTTTCTCATCGCCAAGGACATCGATCGCCATCTGGGTCCTCACCAGCCCAGGGCAGACCGCGTTGATGCGGATCCGATGCGGCGCATACTCGATGGCCGCGCTCTTGGTGAGCCCGATGAGGCCATGCTTGCTCGCGGTGTACGCACCGCCACCGCTGTAGCTCGCCTTCAGTCCCGCGAGCGAAGCCACGTTGATGATCGCGCAGTTCGGGTGGCCCATCATCAACGCAAGCTCCGCCTTCATGCACAGGTAGACGCTGGTGAGATTGAGGTTGATGACCTCATCCCAGATGTCATCTGGATACTGGAGGAGGGGAGTGAAGGATGCACCATCGGTTCCCGCGTTGTTCACGGCGACCGTGAGGCGACCATAACGCTCGGTGATCAGGGCGAACAACGCCTGTATCTCCTCCCGTTTGGACACATCCGCCCTGATGAAGTCGCACGCCCAGCTCCGCGCCGCGAAGCTCTCGCGAACCCGCTCACCTTTTTCGGCATCACGACCGACGACGACGACCTGTGCACCTCCTCGCGCGAAGACTTCGGCGCATGCCAATCCGATGCCCGCCGTGCCACCCGTGACGAGCACGATGGCCCCCTGGAACCTGGTTGATGCATTCATTCGCTTTGAGGGAATCACCTGGTGTGGGATTGAGGGAACCGTCCGCGGTATTGGCCGCTGTCTACGCGCGCCCCCGTCGGTCGATGACGCGCTGAAGCTTCCCCAGGCCTCCGCTGACCTCGATCATCGGCGACGCCAACTCAACCTTGAACCGCGAGACCTCCCCGGAGCGTTCCATGGCGGTGAAGGCGGGCACGCGCATCCGAACCCTCTCTTCCACGGCGCGAACATCGGCGCTGGCTCCCGCTGTGCGTGGCGCGTGAGAGATGCGCATCGTGACGACTTCCGCCCCCTCACGGGTTTCCTGGACCAACTGAACCGACAGGACCAGGATCTCTGGAATGGAGCCGCTCAGCGTCAAACCGAGGTCGTCCACGTCAATGGTCTGGCCGCCGATGTCGTAGAGGCGAGGCTGGGCTCGTCCCAGCAGACGGAACTTGCGCCCTGGCCCTGGAGGCCCAGCCCAGACCCCCCGATCCCCCGTGGGGTAGCGAATGGCCGGCATGAGGGACTTGGTCAGGCTGGTCGCGATGACCGTCCCCGGTTGGCCCTCCTCTTCGATGGGGTTGCCCGATGCGTCGACGATCTCGAGCAGCGCGCACTCGTCGTAGACGCGCATCTCCTGCGGACCGCAGGACTCATCCCAGAGCCCCAGGATTCCGGCTTCGTGCGTGGCGTAGACGCTGCCACAGATCCTGGCGTTCGGGTACACCCGGCCGAAGTATGCGAGCTGGTCGTCGGAGATGATTTCGCCTCCGCAGAGCAGCCGGCTTACGTAATCCGGGGTCTTCGAGCGCCCGGCGATCTCCGTGCCGATGTTCAGCAGCGGCACTACCATGCCGATCGCGGCTTCCGGCCGGAACATGTCGAATGCATCTGCGATGAAATCAACCGTCGTGTTGCTGGACATTGCCAGCTCCAAGCAACGGATGGGCGAAACCTGGAGTGCATCGTGGACGAAGAGGTGCGAGGTGTACAAACGCACCGCGGTCGCCAGGTTCGCCACGCGCTGACCCGGTTTGATGACCCCGCTCATCCAGAACATGCGGCCGACCAGCTCAATCGTCGTCCGCCACTCCTCCCGGGTATAGGGAATGACTTTGGGACTCCCTGTCGTACCCGTGGTCGAGCCGATGAGTCCGTCGAAGACGGTGTCGGTATAGACTTGGCTTCCGTTGAAGTCATTGACAGCCCAGAAGTCCTCCAGGTCGATGATGGGAAGATCCCGCAGCTTCCAGCCACTCCTGGGAAGATCACGGTAGAGCTTCCGGTAGTAGGGTGACCGCTCTCGTGCCAGGGCGACGAGTGTCTCCAGTGTAAAGATTTGCATGGCTGATACCGTTCCGCGGAGTAGAGGTGGATGCCCCTGACGACAGCAAGCGCCGCTCTGCGACGTCAGGGCGCTTCAAACGGATGCTTGACCGAGGTGTGGAATGTCATCTCGCTGGAGGATTCTGACTGCCCCGGGAGCCTCGAAGTGAGCTCAACGAGAAGATCGGCGCCCGAATCCTTCTTGAGCAGCGTCTCGAGACGCTTGTCCACTGTGTGCCCCGCCTCAATGAGTCTCTGCAAGGCCGACGTGAGGTCCCTCCAGATCGCGGGCAGGTAGAGGGCGCCTGCCAGATTGGACCCGAAGATGCTGTGCATCGTAACGACCTGCTCGAACGCAGGGTGACTCGCGACCGTCTTCTCTCCAGAGAGATAGACGGCGCAGCTGTGCGCAAGCATCGCCACTGTCAGCAACAGGTTGCCGTGGAACAACCCCGGATCGGTGATTTCGGACATGCGCTTGATGGAGTCGATGTCCACGAAGCCGCCATCCACGCAGACATTCTGATCGGAGAGGCAGCACCCCTGGCGCTGGTTGTCGAGCGTGCACGGGAAGTAGCCCGCGACCATCAGCCTGGCGGCGAGCTCCACCCAGCTCCGCACCCGTTCAGCTCGGCCCGCCGCGTCGGGATACGCGCTTGTCTTCTCGTGGCGGAGATGCCTGACACGGATGGGCGACCGCGGAAAGTAGTACACGAGCACGCCCAGCGAGTCCTGGAGCTGCTCAGCGACCTCGGCGCCCGTGTCGGAGAGGACCTTCTGAAGCTCTTCCTCATATGCACGCTGGTGCTCCACGGGCCACCTGAAGACGCCCAGGGGCACCGGGATGGGGGCCTGCTCTTCGAAGGTGGTCCAGAGCGCTTGATTCAGGGCGAGCGCCTTCCTGGCATCGAGGAGCGCTTCACGGAGACGGACCGCGATCGGAAGCTTGTACTCCTGGTACATGAAGAGCTCGATGCGGTTCACATAGGGGCGCCCAGCGGTCATCGTTTGCAGGGCAAGCCGCATGTCCCGTGCGGCCGTCTCGGTACCCTTGAGCGCGATGACTCCCTGGTCAAATCCATGGCCGTCGACACAGCGGTACATCGCGCGAACGTGGAACCGCGGCTTGACGAATGGAGGGGCGTGAAAAGGTGCGACGATGTCAGCGGTCGGGATGCTGCCCGTGCTCATCCATTCGCCTGCGATTGCCTGGACCTGGCTTGGCAGTCGACTCCACAGGGATGGAGCTGCCTCCGCGAGCGAGAACTCCAGAGGCATGTTCTGAAAGGTCACGGTCATTCGTCTATCCGGTTCCCGGGCTGGGCAATGCGGCGCTCGCGACGCTTCCGCGGGTGGTGAGCACCACCTGTCGGTTCGCATTGCGCCGTTCAGGGCGATTGCTGCAATGGCGAGAGACGACGCGTCTTCAGAAGAAGATGCTGAGATTCTGGGAGTCGAGACTGACCTGGTCCAAATAGATATGCCGCCGGCTCACTTGCCAGGAGTCATCGAGCTTCCTGAGACAGTCCTCCCGACGGCCGAACCATGAATCCTCATCGTTCGCCAGGCGCGAGCGGTAGACGTGGAAGTTGCTCGAGACCTCGAGTTCTCCCTCGCGGCTTCTCCCGGTGATGCGGACGTTGCTCACCAGATGGCGAGTCCGAGACGGCGGGTCCTCGGCCCAGGAGAACCCGGTGTCGAGCTTCTTCACGCGCGCGGTCATCGTCTGCTTGTCATCGTCGAAGTAGGCGGCCTCGCCGGGCTTGGAGAATTCCAGGTGCATGTCGGCGCGGGTCCGGGTCGAACGAACCGGCATCCAGTACTCCAGGTCCTTCGTGAGGAGCGCCAGCCACTCGTTGAACCTGCGCTCATCCAGCAGCGCCGCCTCCATGTAGTAGAACTGCTCGATTTCGTGCTGGAGCAGCATCGCCTCGAGATGGGGCGACATCAGAGGACACCCTCCGGCCGTGAATGCTTCTGCTTCAGGTGATTCCAGCTGGGGGCGTCCATGAATTCCGCCCAGGCGCGATACATCCACAGCTGCGCATGCTCGTTCATGACGCTGTCGATGCGCGGAGGTGAATTCCCGTCGTTCACGACGTGTCCGTGCCCGAGGCCCATTCCGTAATGGAGCGGGTACGCCTGCGAGAACGCGCCGCTGGCGGCGGAGGTGCATTGCTCGAAGTTCTCGCCGTCGTCCTGCTCGAACATTCCTCCTGGCCCGAAATGGCGGTTGGAGGCTCGGATCTGCATCCGTTGGATCTCGGGATCGGCGTTCTTGTCGACGAGAATCGTCTTCCAGGTCTCTGTTTTCGTCGGACTGATGGGATTGCGAACCATCAGGTCGCGCGATCCTGTGTTGACGAACAGGTTCGGGAAGACGTTTTGATTGGCGCGATGGACATTCTGGCGGAAGGGCCCCAGCTTCCGCTGGACGTCAGGATCGCGGCGCCAGGCTGCCAGGGGCGAGCTCATGTCGACATTCTCGGCGAGCCAGTCCGCGTTGTAGCCATGGCCGTATCCAGTCACCATGGTGAAACCCCGGTGCTTGCCAATCGCGAGCTCATCGTTGGTCACCCCGTCCCCTTCGGGGTGGCCCGCGAGAACCGCTGAACGGTGCGTCCACAAGGCGTGGTACGTGTCTCCCGCTCCATTGTCCGCGGCCAGCTTCCAATTACAGGCCATTGACCATCGGATCGTGCCTGGTACGGCAACGAGGTCGCCCTGGTCGAGTAGCAAATCCAGGCCCCAGCGCATGTCGCCCAGATACTCCTCGAGGGGAGGCGCTTCGGGATCGAAGGTCCCGAAGATGAGTCCCTTGTAGCTCGCGACCTGCGCAACGGGGGCCAGACCCCATTGGGAACGGTCGAGATCGCCGTGATAGAGCTCCTTCGCGCCGGGAACGCCCACCAGCTTCCCCGAGAGGTCGTAGGACCATCCGTGATAGGGGCAGACGAACGTGCTGGCATTGCCGCGATCGACGCGACAGACGCGGTTGCCCCGGTGACGGCATGAGTTCAGGAAGGCCCGGATCTTCCCGTCCCGCCCCATGCACACGAGCACCGATTCGGTGCCCATGAAAACATTCACATAATCGCCTTTGGCGGGAACCTGGCTCTCATGCGCGAGGTAGAGCCAGCAACGGCCAAATATCTGGCGCAATTCATCGCGGAACACCTCTTCATCTACGAAGATTTCGCGACGAACGAGGCCCTTCTGGGTGTCCACGAGCTGCGAGTATCGGCCGGGCACGGATGCATGCATGGGGCCCCCCTCAGACGAACGACTCTTCATTGTCAGTCCTGATGTGTGCCACGCCAGTCGCACCGCGCATGCGGTGGTGGCCACCTGAAGAAGGCTGCTGAACGGCGAAGCCTTGCAGGCCCCCAATCAATCGCACCTGAGGAGAGCGCATCAGGCCTGAAGAGCCCCTCCCAAAAAGTGTCCCATTGCTAGCATCGCCTTCGGTGTCATGTCACGCGGGAATTACGATTGAACCCGTGATGGAGGGAATCCAGGCCTACGAGAGAGTTACGTCATCTGTCGTTCGGATCGGAGCGGGTCCGGGGAGCTCGAGCACCGGATCACGCGTGGAGCGGGCCACCTGAAGCGCCGCTCCGCGGCCTGCTGACTGGGCATGCCCGTTGTGGTAACTGGCGCCATGTCCACAGAACGGCCGAAGTACGACCCGGCGAACATCGAACCCCTCTGGCAGGCCCGTTGGGAAGAGCAGCGCCTCTTCGAGGCGCGCAGGCACCCCGGCAAACCGAAGGCATACGTCCTCGACATGTTCCCTTACCCCTCGGGGGCCGGGCTGCACGTCGGGCACCCGGAGGGCTACACGGCCACGGACATCATCTCGCGATACTTGCGGATGCGGGGATATGATGTCCTTCATCCCATGGGATGGGACGCGTTCGGCCTGCCCGCGGAGCAGCACGCGCTTGAAACGGGAACCCGCCCGGCGGATACCACCGCGAAGAACATCGCGACGTTCAAGCGGCAGCTCAAGTCTCTCGGGTTCTCGTACGACTGGTCTCGCGAGCTCTCCACGACAGACACGGAGTACGTGCGTTGGACCCAGTGGCTCTTCCTTAAGCTCTTCGAGCGCGGGCTGGCCTATCAGGCCGAGCTCCCGGTGAACTGGTGCGCGGCGCTCGGCACGGTGCTCGCCAACGAGGAGGTCATTGACGGGAAAAGCGAGCGGGGCAGTCACCCGGTTGTGCGGCTGCCGCTGCGGCAGTGGACGCTTCGCATCACGGCATACGCGGATCGGCTCGCCGAGGACCTCTCGGGGCTGGATTGGCCCGAGACGCGGGAGAAGCAGCTCCACTGGATTGGGCGCAGCGAGGGTGCTGAGGTCGATTTCCTCATCGAGGGCAGCGCGGACCGCCTCCGCATCTTCACCACCCGTCCGGACACGCTCTTTGGCGCGACGTACATGGTCGTCGCACCCGAGCACCCGCTGCTGGAGCGGTTCGCCACGGCGGAGCGGCGTGCCGAGGTTCTGGCCTACCGAGAGGCGACCGCGAGCCGAAGCGAGTTGGACCGCACCGCGCTCTCGAAAGCCAAGACCGGCGTGTTCACCGGCTCCTACGCGCTGCACCCGCTCACGGGAGCGCGCCTCCCCATCTGGGTCGCTGACTTCGTGCTCGGCTCTTATGGGACGGGCGCCATCATGGCCGTGCCCGGACATGACGCGCGTGACTTCGAGTTCGCGCGTGCCCTCGGCTTGCCCGTCGTCGAGGTGGTTTCGGCCGACGGCGCCCTGAACGAGACCGGCACGTGGACGGAGGCATTCGTGGGGGACGGCGTCGCGGTGCGCTCGCGCTTCCTCGATGGGCTGCGGACGCCGGAGGCCAAGGCGGCCATGCTCGCGCACCTCGAGCGAGAGGGACTGGGCGCAAGGCGCGTCCAGTACCGCTTGAGGGATTGGGTGTTCTCGCGCCAGCGCTATTGGGGGGAGCCGATCCCCATCTATTTCCCGGTCGAGTTCGCGGAGGGCTCATCGGACCCGCGTATTCATCCCCACACCATTCGCTACGACCAGCCTCTGCCCGTGTCCGAGGACGAGCTGCCGGTGCGGCTCCCCGAGCTCGAGGACTTCAAGCCCAGCGAGGACCCGGCGGGCCCGCTGGCTCGCGCCTTGGATTGGCGATTCTTCCAGCGCGATGGAAAGTGGTACGCGCGAGAGACCAACACCATGCCTCAATGGGCGGGCTCGTGCTGGTACTACCTGCGCTTCACTGACCCGAAGAACACCCAGGCCATCTTCTCGCAGGAGGCGTACGACGCCTGGATGCCGGTGGACCTGTATGTCGGCGGTTCGGAGCACGCGGTGCTGCACCTGCTCTACGCCCGGTTCTGGCACAAGGTGCTGTTCGACTGCGGCCTCGTCACGCACGCCGAGCCGTTCAAGAAGCTCGTCCACCAGGGAATGATCCTGGGTGAGAACAACGAGAAGATGTCCAAGTCGCGCGGCAACGTGGTGAACCCGGACGACATTGTCCGGCAGTTCGGTGCGGATGCCCTGCGCATGTACGAGATGTTCATGGGGCCGCTGGAGGCGGTGAAGCCGTGGCAGACCAACGGCGTCATCGGCGTGCGGCGTTTCCTTGACCGCGTGTGGAACATGCTCGCGTTCGTGACGGAGGACGCGGGGGGGGCGCCGGCGGAGCTGACCGAGGACGTGCGGCGGCTGCTGCACAAGACGGTGAAGAAGGTGGGGGAGGACATCGAAGCGCTGCGCTTCAACACGGCCGTGAGCGCGATGATGATCCTCGCCAACGCGCTGGCCGAGCTTCCGCGCGTGCCGCTCGAGGCGGCCAGGGTCTTTGCGCGGATTCTCTCCCCATTCGCGCCTCACCTCTCGGAGGAACTCTGGCACCGCTGGGGCGCAAGCGAGTCCATTTCCCTCCAGCCGTGGCCTGAATACGACCCTGCGTTGACCGTGGACGAGCTCGTCGAAATGGCCATCCAGGTCAACGGCAAGGTCCGAGGGAAGCTGCGCCTGAAGCGAGACGCCACGGAGGCGGAGGCGCGCGAGGCCGTCCACCGAGAGCCGGAGTTCATCCCGCATCTCGCCGGAAAGACCGAGCGCCGATTCGTCTACGTGCCAGGGCGAATCATCAACATCGTCGTTGGCTGATGAGGCCCCGCAGGGGGGCGGAATGAGCGGCGAACGGAGGGGAGCGCCCCGAACAGGGGCCCCTTCCGGGCGCCGCGAAGCGCGCCGCTATCAGTCTCACGCTGCTCCGGAATGACTTACGCAGTGCCGCGGCCTGATGGCCGAGGGGAACACAGGCGCCCGGGACTTCCGCGGGCCCTGTTCCTTCGGAATCGACTTTCATCAGGTCCCTGGGGAGGGGTTCATGTGTGGAGTTTTCGGTGCTGTAGACGCACGGGTTGATCGGCTGGCGCTCGGCCGCGCATGCAAGGTGTTGGAGCACCGTGGACCGGACGGTCAAGGTGCTTTTCTAGACGATGAGACCGGCGTGGGCCTGGCCCACAGCCGTCTGTCCATCATCGACCTGGAGAACGGCGTTCAGCCCTTGTTCGACTCGGCCGGCGAATGCGTCCTCGTCTGTAATGGCGAAATCTATGATTTTGAAAGGCAACGGCAAGAGCTCGAGGCGGAGGGCTTCCAGTTCAAGACCCGCAGCGACTCCGAAGTCATCCTGGGGCTCTACCAAAAGCACGGCCTGGAGCTGTTCCAGCACCTGCGGGGAGAGTTTGCCTTTCTTCTCTTCGACAAGAAGCGAAAACGGCTGATTGCTTGCAGGGACCGGTTTGGCATCAAACCGCTTTTCGTCGCGAACACTGACAACGGTGGCTGGGTCTTCGCCTCTGAAATCAAAGCGATCCTGGCCTCTGGCCTCAAAGAGGCCAGGATGCAGTTCGTCCTGCCGTTTGGCGAACGGAACGAGAACGAGACCCTGTTCCGGGGCATTTACGATCTGCCGCCTGGAACGGCGCTCGTCGTGGACCTGGGTGAGCCCGCGCCTCGTTTGCTGACCTACTGGAGGCCGGACTTCCCCAAGGGAGATGGTGGCGGGGCAGCCAAGGACTTTTCGCAATGGAAGGCAGAAACCGACGCGGCTCTGACGGAAGCCATCCGGTTGCGTCTCCGGGCTGACGTGCCGGTGGGTGTCTACCTGAGCGGGGGAATCGACTCGGCGCTCGTCGCGGCCAAGGTCCGTCGTCTCGGGAATCGGCCACCGCTCGCTTTCACTGTGTCCTTCGCGGACATGCCCAGATTCAACGAGCGCTCGAACGCCGAGCGGATTGCCGAGCACATCGGGGTGGAACATCACGTGCTCGACGTCGAGACCAACGACCTCTGGGAGAATCTCGAGGCCTGCCTCTGGCACAGCGAGGACATCATCTTCGACTTCGCACCGGTTGCTAAGTTCCTGCTCTCCGACTTCGCGAAGAAGCACGTCAGCGTCGTCTTGACCGGGGAGGGTGCGGACGAGGTGTTCCTCGGCTACAAGATGTTCCGGGACAAGCTCCATGGCTACCAGAGGCCGGTGTTCATCCGCGCTGCGATCCGCGTTCGCGACTGGTTCGTTCTCCGGTACTGGAAGTTCCTCTACGCGATCGTCAGGGTGCTGACCTTCCGCAAGGAGTTTCGTGCGCCATCCCGCAGCGAGCCGCTGGCGACGCTCTTGCCCAGGCAGCCATTGGAGCAGTCACAGCTCGAGGGTCGCCACCCGCTCCTGAAGGACCAGTACCGGCGCATGAAAGACCATCTCCGGAAGGCGATCCTGGTCTGCTTCGGCGATCGCATGGAGATGGCCCACTCCATCGAAGGGCGGGTTCCGTTCCTGGATCACCACCTGTTCGAGCTCGCGCGCGACATCCCCATCGATTTCAAGATCCATCAAGGGAAGGAGAAGTACATCCTTCGGGAGATCGCCGCGGACCTCGTTCCCGAAGAGGTTCAGGCGCGGGAGAAATGGCCGTTCAGCACCACGGTTCCAACCTTCAATCGCGAGGCGTATCCAGCCTGTGATCGGCTTTGCGACACCTATCTGACGCCGAGCGCCGTGCGAGAGGCTGGAATTCTGAAGTGGCCTATGATTGCCTTCGCCAGGTTTCTCCGTCGATTTGAAAGGTTTCGCGTCATCGCGGACAGGTTTCTGCTCGTCGCCTGTAGCCTGCAGATTCTTCATCACCTCTTCATCTCACGTGGCGCTGAGTCCTTGGGGGGACACCTCCCAGGCAAGATGCCTTCGAAGTCTGCGGCCCTGCAGATGCGTGAGGACAGGCCGGCGACCGGCGACGTGGCGACAGGGACGTAACCCACCCTTCATCGGTCATTCCTTCGCCGTCTTCTCGCGAACTCGCCGTCCACTCACCAGAAGCAGGGAAATGTGACTCGCATACGCACCGCAATCATTGGATATGGCAACCTGGGCCAATACCTGGTCGACGCGATCCAGGGGGACCCTGCCGTTTCGGCGCAGTTCGAGCTGATCGCCGTCTGGAACAGGACGACTGACAAGCTTGCATCCCTCCAGCCCGAGTCGCTGCGGTACAGCGGGGATCTGCTGCATCTCTTCGAAAAGTATGACGGCAGGATCGACCTTGTCATCGAAGTGTGCCATCCGGAGATCGTCGCGCGGTATGGTGCCTTTTTCCTACGGCACTGCGACCTGATCGTCGGCAGCCCGACGGCATTCGCGGATGCTTCCGTCGAGCAACGTATCCGCAGCGCACTGGCAGAAGCGCCCGCGAAAGGCACGCGTCATGAGTGCTATCTCCCGGCGGGAGCGCTGTGGGGGGTCGAAGACATCGCCAAGCTGGGCCAACAGGGCGACAGCATCCGCGCGCTGAGCGTCACCATGAAGAAGCACCCAAGCGCGTTCAAGCTGAAGGAGCCTCTTCGCAGCAGACTCATCGAATACGAACAGAGTGACTCCCAGGATGAGTTCGTCATTTTCGATGGCAGCGTGCGCGAGCTGGCGCCGCTCGCGCCGAGTAATGTCAACACGATGGCGTGCGCGGCGCTCGCTTCGGGTCCGGCCTTTGGTTTCGACAAGACCCGGGGGAAGATCATCGCAGACAAGCGTTTGGAGTCTCACGTAGTGGAGGTTGAGCTGGAAGGGAGGGGCGGATTCACGCTGAAGACCACGCGAACGAATCCGGCCCGGCCTGGAGCGGTGACGGGCAGCGCGACCTTTGCCTCGTTCCTGGCTTCGCTCCAGCGCAGCACGGGCCACGGGGGCGGCTTCTTCTTCGTATGAAGGTCGCGCGGGCAGACGGGCCCAGCGGACGTCAGGGGCGCTGACGAGGAAGCCGCGCCTGACGCAGTCACCTGCGCGGGAAGTGCGGATACACGTCCTCCTGGAGCACCTGCCGCAGCTTCGGGAAGTTCAATGCCCACTTCACGCCCAGGCGCCACGGGGCGAACAGCACCCTTGGCACCCGTGGGAGCAGCGTCTGGGGCCACTCCAGGTACGTCCGTTCGATGGCGTCCATGTCGAGGTCCTGCCGCACGTCCACGCAGTACGGGGCCACGTTGCCCGGGGGCTGGCCTTCCAGGAGGTCAGCCAGGCCCGCTGGCAGGAAGGTGGTGTGCAGCGTCATGCCCACGTCGAAGTTGCGGCTGCCCAGCCGGCAGATGGGGCCCTTGGCCAGGTCCTCGGAGTCGAAGATCCAGACCTCGTCGCCCGTGGAGTTCTCAGGCAGGTCCGGCGTCGGGTCCGACACGACGAGCGCCACCACGTAGCCCTTCCAGTGGGGCACCTGGGGGAACCGGGCGCTGGGGACGAACTGCGGCGCGAAGCCGAACCAGCCGGTGGGCAGCACGTAGCCCTCGAAGCGGCCGGAGTCGACGAAGAACTTGCAGAAGCTCGCCGCGCGGCCATCGCGGATGGGCAGCGCGGACTTGTCCCCGACGACGGGCTTGTAGAGCTGGTAGAGCGCCTCGGGGACCATGTCCGCCGTGAAGCCATCCGAGTTGAGGTAGAGCGCCAGCTCCTTCGTCGGCAACTTGGCGTTCATCACGTGGCCCAGCAGCCGGAAGTGGGCCTCCAGCTCGCCATTCACCAGGCCGGCGTTGGAGAAGACCGTCAGGCCCCAGGTGAAGTCGTCATGCGAATACAGATTGGACTGGATGCGCAGCCGCTTCATGTCGATGCGGTGCACCCCCATGGAGCTGCGCGTGACGGGCACCGCCGTGGGCATTCCCGCCTGCCAGTCCTGCACGCGGTTGCCATTGATGAGCAGCTCGCCCGGCTCCAGCGTATGAGACAGGTCCTCGGTGGGAGAGTGCGCCGCGACCAGGGTGATGACGTCGTCGGGGTTCTCGTAGATGGCGGCGAAGTGCAGCCCACCGCCTCCGGCCTGGAAGCGGTGCGCGGACACGAGCGGCGGATTCGCCGGGTCCAGCGTCCCGGGTGACGTCTGGAGGTCCGCTCGCCGCACCACCCAGAACACCGCCTGCGGGGCGGCGGGGGACGCAGTCAGCCACTCCACCGCGCGCTGCACCCGCGGCAGGAAGGGCACCGCCGCCTGCGCGGCGATCTGCCAGAAGTTGATGGGGAAGTTGGAGTCCAGCAGCACCACGTAGTCCCGCGTGGCGGCGATCTGGTGCAGCGACGCCGCCACCACCGGCTCGCCCGTGGCCGCGTCCATCAGCTTCCAGTGGTTCAGCCGGTTCTCTTCCGTGTCCCAGCTCACCAACTGCGTGTAACCGGCGCCCAGGGGCCACTTGGGCGCGTGGTTGGTGAAGAAGAGGCGGGGCCGGTCCTTGTTGATGCGTGGGCCCAGGCGCTCGGCGGGGTCGAAGGCCGGGTGGGCCGTGCTCTGCAGCAGGGGGAAGGCCCACGGCGTGGGGAGGGCGCGGTTCCACTCGCGCAGGTAGCCCAGCGGTGTGTACGCCTTCAACGTCTTGGGGTGGATGGCCCACGGGCGGCCCGCGTCCGTCGTCACCAGCAGCATCCGCTCACCTTCGACCAGGAAGGGCGCCGTGTTGGGCGTCTCCTGCGGGCCCAGCGTGAGGGACACGTCCGCCAGCGTCGTCTTGCGGAAGCGGTTGAGCAGCCGCGTCAGGGGGCCTCGCGCCGTCGCGCCCGCGTCCACCTGCTGGCGCGCGTAGTACGAGGGGGTGCGCATGGTGGCGGAGGTGAACCGGGCGCCGCCCACCTGGAAGTCCAGGCGCAGCACGAGCCCGTCCGAGGCCAGGGCCGGGGAGCCCGCGTGCACGCTGGGCCCCGCGACATAGACGTGCCCCTGCAGGTCCTCGGGCAGCGTGCCGGCGAGCACCTGCAGCGGCTCGTTGACGTACTCCACCGGGCTGGTGGTCATCGCGTTGCGTGGCATGCCGGGCCTGAGCCCCGGTGGGACGTGCAGACCGGGGAGCGCATGGCCGTCCGCCTCGCGCGAGAGGGAAGCGGGCGCTTCGGGCGCCGCGGGGGCGGGGGGCTTCAGGACGGATTCAGTCTCGGGCATGACGCCTCCGGAGGTTGGATGGGTGCGCGCCGCAGCGGGATGGGGGCCGGGACCGTAGCACGCGCGTTGTGACAGACCGGTCGACGCCGCGCGGCTGGCCGCCGTGGGAGAGGGCAGCCCACAGTACCTTGCGAAGGGCCGGTGTGAGACACTTGCCGCTTCCCATGGTCGAAGACTCCCACTCCGAGCGACAAGTCATTGGCGACCGCTACGTCCTGGAGCGGCGGCTGGCGGGCGGTGGCATGGGCACCATCTGGGTGGCGTTGGATCCCAAGCTCCAGCGCCGCGTGGCCCTCAAGCTGATGGCGGCCCACTGCGCGCCCGCGCCCCTGGCTCGCCGGCAGTTCGAATGGGAAGCGCAGGCGATTGCCCGCCTCCAGAATCCCCACGTCATCCAGGTCCACGACTGCGACCTCTCCGGCGAGACGCCCTACATCGTCATGGAGTGGCTGGTGGGCGAGGACCTGGAGGCCCTGTTGAATCGCCGCGGCCGGCTGTCCCTGGCCATGGTGGAGCGGCTGGTGACGCAGACGGCCCGCGCGCTCACCGCCGCGCACGCCGCGGGCGTCATCCACCGCGACCTCAAGCCGGCCAACCTCTTCCTCGCGCGCACGGAGCATGGCGAGCAGGTGAAGGTGTTGGACTTCGGTCTGGCGCTGCTGATGTCGGGCGGCGCGGCCCGGCCGCATCCCGAGGAGGAGATGGCCGGCACGCCCCGGTACATGAGCCCCGAGCAGCTCCGAGGGCTGGAGCCGCGGCTGGACCACCGCTGTGACCTCTGGGCGCTGGCCGTGGTGGCGTACCGCGCGCTGACGGGACAGCACCCGTTCCCCCTGGAGTCACTGCGGCAGATGCGCCTGGGCAACGTGCCGCCGCCGCCCGCGACGCCGTCCAGCCTGTCCCCGGAGCTGGGCACGGAGGTGGACGCCTTCTTCGCGCGCGCCCTGGACGTGGACCCCGCGCGCCGCTTCCAGTCCGCGCACGAGCTGGCCTCCGCCCTCACCAGCGCGGTGGATGCGGGCCGGCCGTCGCGCCCGGCGAAAATCCTGGTCGTCGATGACGAGCCGGACATCGTCGTGCTGATGGAGCAGAGCTTCCGCAAGCAGATCCGCCGCTCCGTCTACCAGTTCCTCTTCGCCGCGGACGGCGAGGAGGCGCTGGAGGAGATGCGCCAGCATCCCGACATCGAAGTCGTCCTCTGCGACATCAACATGCCGCGCATGGATGGGCTGACGTTCCTGTCGCGCGTGGGGGAGATCAGCTCGCTGACCCGGGTGGTCATCGTCTCCGCGTATGGCGACATGAACAACATCCGCACGGCGATGAATCGCGGCGCCTTCGACTTCATCACCAAGCCCATCGACTTCCCGGACCTGGAGGCCACGCTCGTCAAGACGCTGAAGCACGTGCGCGAGCTGCGCCGCACCGTGCGCTACACGGAGGAGAACGGCCTGCTGCGCATGTTCGTCCCGGGCGCGGTGCTGGAGCGTCTGCCGCCGTTGCTCCAGGGCTCGGACGCCATGGCGGGCGAGTGGGTGGACGGCACGGTGGTGTTCATCGACGTGGATGCCTTCACGCCAGTGCTGCACCAGGAAGCGCCGCCGGAGTCCCTGCGCCGTCTCAACGCCAACTTCGAGGCCATTGTCCCGGAGTTGCTCGCGCGCGGCGGCATCGTGGACAAGTTCATGGGGGACGCGGTGATGGCCGTCTTCCGAGGCCCCGGGCACGTGGACCTGGCGCTCGAGGCCTGTCACGCCGTCCACCGGCAACTCGGCACGCTGGCGTCGCGTGGCGGCGAGGGCGCACCGTACGCGCATGGCGTCTGCATGGGCCTGGATTCGGGCGACCTGGTGGCCGGCAGCGTGGGGGCGAAGGCCTCCGGCCGGCTGGACTTCACGGTGCTGGGGGACGTGGTGAACACCGCGGCGAGGCTGGCGGCGAGGGCCGGGCGTGGGCAGGTGCTGGTCAGCGGCCGGGCCCAGGCGCGCGCGGCGTCACGCTTCGGCCTTTCGCCCGTGGAGACGGGCCTCTTCGAGCTGGCCCGCGACGAGGGCCATGGCTCACGGGGCCCCGACGATGCGACCGCCTTCCTGGCGCCGGATGCGGCGCCAGAAGGCCGGGGAACCACGCAGGGCGGCTGAGGGGCCGCGCCCGCTGTTCCCTGGTGCGGCGGCCGAGGGCGCTCCGCTCCTGGCGCACGGGAGCGGAGCAGGGGACGTCAATCAGGCATTGCTGACGCGCACCGTGGTCTTCATCTCGCGGCCGGACGCCGGGTCGCGGGCGCGCATGGTGAGGATGCCTTCCACGTTCACGTCGAAGGTGATCTCCACCTGCGCGGCGCCGGCGCGGCCGGGCTGGATGCCGGAGAAGGTGAACTCGCCCAGCATGTCGTTGCGGGCCACCAGCTCGTTGTCGCCCTGGAAGATGCGCACGGCGAGCTCGGTCTGGTTGTCCATGCTGGTGGTGGCCAGCAATTGCTTGGCGTTGGGGATGGACGCGTTGCGCGGGAAGACGGTGTGGAAGGCGCCGCCCGCCTTCTCCAGGCCAATGGCCATGGGAATCACGTCCAGGAGCTGGATGCGCAGGTTGGTGTCGTCCTGGAGCGAGTGTGCGTAGAGCGCGGCGCCAATGGCCACGGCCTCGTCCGGGTGCACGCCCTTGCTGGGCGGCTTGCCGAAGAACTTGGTGAGCCGGTCCTGGACGATGGGCATGCGCGTCTGGCCGCCCACGAGCATGACCTCGTCGACGTCCTTGGTGGACAGTCCCGAGTCCACCAGCACGCGCGCCACCATCTGCAGGGTGCGGTCCACGAGCTGGTTGGTGAGCTGCTCCAGCATCTTCCGGCTGAACTTCATCTCGATGTTCAGGGGCTGGCCCTGGGACGTCATCGTGATGAAGGGGATGTTGAAGGGGACCTCCTCGCGCGCGGACAGGTCGATCTTCGTGCGCTCGGCCAGGTCCTTGATGCGCTGCATCGCCACCGGGTCCGTGGCGAGGTCGAGGCCCGTCTTCGCCGCGAAGTCCTTGAGGACGTGGTGGATGATGGCGTTGTCGAAGTCGATGCCGCCCAGGAAGACGTCACCGCCGGTGGCCTTCACCTCGAAGACGCGGTCGCGGATCTCGATGATGGAGACGTCGAAGGTGCCGCCGCCCAGGTCGTAGATGACGACCTTCTCCTTCAGCCCCTTGCCCACGCCGTAGGCCAGCGCCGCCGCGGTGGGCTCGTTGATGATGCGCACCACTTCCAGGTCGATGAGCTTGCCCGCGTCCTTCACCGACTGGCGCTGCCGGTCGTTGAAGTAGGCCGGCACCGTCACCACCGCCCGCTTGATGGGCATCTTCAGGTAGTTGGAGGCGACCTCGCGGATCTTCCCCAGGATCTTGGCGCTGATCTCCTGGAGGGCGAACTCCTTCTTCCCCACGTCCAGGATGACGTCGCTCTGCTTGCCGGGGCGCATGTTGTACGCCACGACCTGCTTCATCGTGTCAACGACTTCGCTACCGAAGCCTCGGCCCACCAGTCGCTTGGAGCCGTAGACGGTGTTGCGCGGGTTGAGCTGCCACTGGCGCTTGGCCTCGTAGCCGATGAGTTCGTTCCCCTTGTCGTCGATCGCGAAGATCGAGGGGATGGTGTACTCGCCGCCCTTGTAGGGGATGAGCTTGACGTTCCCGCTGTCCTCGACGATCGCCGCGCACGAGTTGGTCGTGCCGAGGTCGATGCCGATGATGGGCTCCTTGTGCATCTTGCTTGGACTCCGGGTGGGTAGGCCGCAGAGGAAGGAAAAGACCGTAGCGCACCCTCGCGCCGCGCGCGAGTTCACACACCGCGCCGTTTGCCGCTCCCGGGAATGCGGACCCGGGCTCCCTGCTTCCCCTGGAGGGCGCCGTAGCGCTCCCTGTGGCCGCCCGGTGGCCAGCAGCGCGTGCCCCAGCCGACAATGACGTCCGGGGTGCTGGACATTGGTGGCCCGGACGGAAAACTTGGTGGTGGACGACGGACCAGAGGAGAGTCAACTTGGACGCGAAGGGTTATCTGCAGGAAGTGGGCGCGCAGGTGAACGCCGACTTCGTCAAGAACCGGTCGATTCTCTCCTTCGAGGAGTATCTCTCCCTCTTCTTCAGCGACCCGAAGGGCCAGGCCCGCAACGCGGCGCAGTACCTGCGGGACGTGATGGACCACTTCGGCACCACCACGGTGCCGCACCCCACGGGCACCATCCGGCGCTTCCAGGTCTTCGACGTGCCCGGCGGCGACCGGGACGACCGGGTGGCGGGCCAGGAGGAGGTGCAGAACGCCATCTACCGGTTGCTCGGCAACTTCGTGCGGGCCGGCCGTATCAACAAGCTCATCCTCCTGCACGGGCCCAATGGCAGCGCCAAATCCACGCTCGTCAATGCCCTGAAGGAAGGCATGGAGACGTACTCGCGGCTGCCCCAGGGCGCGCTCTACCGGCTCGCCTGGGTGTTCCCGTCGGAGAAGCTCATCAAGGGCTCCATTGGCTTCGGTGAGCGGGACTCCGCCAGTGGGGAGATGACCACCTTCGCGCACCTGGACGCGGAGTCCATCGACCTGCGCATGCCGTGCGAGCTGCGGGACCACCCGCTCTTCGCCGTCCCGCCCGGCGAGCGCCGAAAGCTGCTGGAGACGGCGCTCAAGAAGAAGGGCTTGGGCAACGGGGACGGGGAGAGTGGCGACTTCATCCTGTCCGACTACGTGCGGGACGGCGAGCTGTGCTCCAAGTGCCGCCGCATCTACACCGCGCTGCTCAACTCCTACGGCGGGGACTGGCTGAAGGTGATGCGCCACGTCCAGGTGGAGCGCTTCTACGTGTCGCGCCGCTATCAGGTGGGCACGGTGACGGTGGAGCCGCAGATGAGCGTGGACGCCGTCGTCCAGCAGCTCACCGCGGACCGCACCCAGCTCAACGTGCCCGCACCGCTGCACAGCACGGTGCTCTTCGAGCCGCACGGCCCCCTGGTCCACGCCAACCGCGGCCTCATCGAGTACGCGGACCTGCTCAAGCGGCCCCTGGAGGCCTTCAAGTACCTGCTGGGCTTCAGCGAGACGGGCGAGGTGCCGCTGGAGCCCTTCGTCCTCCAGCTCGACGAGGTGCTCATCGCGTCGGCGAACGAGAAGCACCTCAACGCCTTCAAGGAGCTGCCGGACTTCGCGTCCTTCAAGGGCCGCATCGAGCTGGTGCGCGTGCCCTACCTGCGCCGCTACCGCACCGAGCAGCAGATCTACGACGCGCAAATCACCTCCACCACCGTGGGCAAGCACGTGGCGCCCCATGCCACGGAGCTGGCGGCCATGTGGGCGGTGCTCACCCGGCTGAAGAAGCCCATTCCGGACCGCTACCCGCAGGACGTGAAGGAGCTCATCGACCAGGTGACGCCGGTGGAGAAGCTGCACCTCTACGAGGAGGGCGCGCCGCCGGACCGGCTGAGCCTGGCCAACACGAAGGAGCTGCGCAAGCTGCGCGAGGACCTGTTCACGGAGTCGGACGCGTACCCCAACTACGAGGGACGCTCGGGCGCCAGCGCGCGCGAAATCAAGACGGCGCTCTTCAATGCCGCGCAGAACACCGACTACAAGTGCCTCAACGCGCTGGCGGTGCTGGAGGAGCTGTCCGCCATCTGCAAGGACAAGAGCGTCTACGAGTTCCTCTTGCAGGAGGTGGTGGACGGCTACCACGACCATGACGCCTTCGTGCGGCTGGCGGAGGCGGAGTACCTGGACCGGGTGGACTCGGAGGTGCGCGAGTCCATGGGCCTGGTGTCGGAGGGGCAGTACCGCGAGCTGGTGGAGCGCTACATCCAGACCATCAGCCACTGGGTGCGCGGGGAGAAGATGCGCAACCGCGTCACCGGGGTGATGGAGGCGCCGGAAGAGCAGCGCATGGTGGAGGTGGAGGCCATCATCATGCCGCGAGGCGAGGACGCCGCCGACTTCCGCCGGGGACTCATCGCCTCCATCGGCGCGCACCGGCTGGACAACCCGGACGCGGTCATGGACTACGGCCGCATCTTCCCGGACATGTTCAAGCGCCTGCGAGATCACTACTTCGAGGAGCGCAAGCGCGTGCTGCGCAAGAACAAGGAGAACGTCCTCAAGTACCTGTCCGAGGACCGCAACCAGCTCACCGCGCGCGAGCAGACGCAGGTGCAGAGCACGCTGAAGACGATGGCGGAGCGCTACGGCTACTGCGAGGCGTGCGCGAAGGACGCCATCCTCTTCCTGATGAAGAAGCGCTACGCGTGACCGGGCAGGCGTCCGGGGCCCGCCTGGACGCCTGCTTTCAAAGCCGGAAAGGGCTCGGGATGATGGGGGCTGCCAGGGAGTTGTACTGGCTGCATCCGTTTTCCCCCCAGACCGGAGAGTCGATGACCCGCTTCCTCCTGGGCGCCCCCGCCCTGCTCGCCCTCGTGTCATGCGCTGGTGCCCCGCCTCAGCCGGCCGCCGCCACCCCCGCATCCCAGGTGGCGCCCGTCGTCGAGCGTGTCATCGCGGTGCCGGACGTGCCGCGCATGACGCGCAAGGAGCAGGTGCGGCGCATCCTCCCGCACAACGTGCGGCTGCAACTGGCCTCGCAGGGCAGGGTGCGCAGCACGGCGTCGGGCGTGGTGGTGGGCGCCGAGCGGGACGCGAACGGAGCCACGGTCGCCTGGGTGGTCACCAACGCACACGCGGTGGCCATGGACGGGATGGAGGCTCCGGAGCTGCGCGTGCTGGTGGACCGCCGTGCGGAGTCGCTGGAGCACCGGGGCGAGGTGGTGGCGATGGGCGAGGTGCCTGACCTGGACCTCGCGCTGGTGCGCGTGCCGGGGCTGGACCTGCCCGCGGTGGAGCTGGCGGACGACGCGGAGCTGGAGCTGGGAGAGGACGTGGTGGTGGCCGCCTCGCCGTTCGGCCGCGCGCTGTCGCTGTCTGGCGGCATGCTGTCCCAGGTCGAGTGGGACAAGGCCTCCCAGCGCCCGAAGATGGTGAAGACGGACGCCCCCATCGGCTACGGCGCGTCGGGCGGCGGCATCTTCAGCCTCACGACGGGCCGGTTGCTGGCCATCGTCGAGGGCTACCGCACCGCGAAGGTGGACTTCGAGGTGCAGGAGGAGAACTACAGCTTCGACGTGCCCATGCCCGGAGAGACGTTCGCCGCACCCAGCGCGAAGGTGCGCCACTTCCTCCAGGCCAAGGGCTTTGGCCGGCTGCTGGCGCGCAAGCCGATGACGGAAGGTGGCGTCGCACACGCCGCCGGGCGTTAGTCCCTTCGCGCGGCGTCCCAGTCCTCCGGGCGGGCTGGCAGGAATCTCGACACCGCGCGCGAGCGGGGTACATCCGCCGGACTGGAGGCGTGGGATGGCCGGACGTGTCTCGTGGGATCAGTACTTCATGGACATCGCGACGCAGGTGGCCTCGCGCGCCACGTGTGATCGCAAGCATGTGGGCGCCGTCATCGTCCGGGGCAGGACCATCCTGTCCACCGGCTACAACGGCGCCATCCGCGGGCTGCCGCACTGCGATGACGTGGGCCACATGATGGAGAACGGACACTGCGTGGCCACCGTCCACGCGGAGGCCAACGCCATCATCCAGGCCGCCACCAACGGCGTCAGCATCGAAGGGGCGACCATCTACACCACCGCCTCGCCTTGCTGGCCGTGCTTCAAGCTGATCGCCAACGCGGGCCTGGTGCGCATCGTGTTCGGCGAGTTCTACCGGGACCCTCGCATCTTCGAGTACGCGGCCCGGCTGAAGCTGGACCTGGTGGGTCTGGGCGACGCCGCCCGGCCTCCCGCCTCGGGTGCCTGATCACCCCGCACCGTGGGGCAGTCCGGGCATTTCCGCGCGGATCGCGCGGGCTCCTCAATCGTCACCTGAAAAACACTCGCGGGCGGACGTAAGTCCGCGCCGTGTATGGGGAATTTGCCACTTCCGGCAAGAATTACCGCCCCAGGGTTGACGATGTTGGAACGGCTCCCTAACTCTTGGCTCCGGTTGGGCGGCGGCGGGGGTGGATCAGGGAAAATCCCGAGGAGTTCCAGTTGGTTACCTCGACAGCAATGTCAAATAGTGCATCCTCTGTTGAGGACGCGCCGCAGCCCGTGGTGGGCGCGGCCCGGTATCTGGCCGTCCCCACGCTGATGGACAGCCTGCTGCACGACGTCCGCAATCCGCTGAACGCGCTGGCCATCCACCTGGAGGTCCTGTCGGAGAAGCTGAAGGCGGAGACGGGGAGCGTGCCGCCGTCGCAGGAGAAGAACCTCAAGGCCATGCGCGATCAGATCCAGCGCGTGGACGGCATCCTGAAGCTGTTCAGCGACTTCGTCGTCTTTCGAGGCGGCGCGCCGGGCGTGGCGGACCTGTCGGAGGCCACCACGCGGGCGCTGGGCGTGCTGGGGCACGAGGGCCGCAAGCGCCGCGTCCAGGTCCAGGCGGCGGTGGAGGCGGGCCTCCAGGTCCGCCTGCAGGACACGTCGGAGCTGGGCTTCTTCCTCATCCAGGCGCTGCTGCGCGCCTTCCGCCGGGCGGAGAATGGCGGCTCCATCCGCGTCTCGGTGCGTGGGGACGAGTCGAGCGCGGTGCTGGAGGTCGAGGATTCGGCCGGCGCCTGCCCCGAGCCCCTGCCCGAAGCCGTGGCCGCGCTGCAACTGCGCTGTTCACAGTTGGGCGTCGACCTGTACGTCCGGGCGGGGCTGTGCCGCCTGAGTTTCTCCCGCGCCTGAGTGTCTCATCTGGACGGGCCGGCTTCTGATTTCGAGTCACGACAACTTCGCGTCACGACGCAGTACGGGAGGTCTTCACTTGGGCAGCGCACGAATCCTGGCCGTGGATGACGAACGCGACACGTGTGAGGCGCTGGCGGACATGCTCAGCGCCTGGGGACACAAGGTCGAGATCGCATTCGACGGGCATGACGCCCTTCGCAAGGCGAACGAGTTCCGGCCAGACGTGGTCCTGTCGGATCTGGCCATGCCGGAGACGGATGGGCTCTGGTTGCTGCGCAACCTGAAGGAGGAGCTGCCGGACTGCCCGGTGGTCTTCCTGACGGGGCGAGGCACCATCGACGCCGCGGTGGAGTCCATCCGCGAGGGCGCCTACGACTTCATCGTCAAGCCGCTGGATACCGCGCGGCTCAAGGTCTGTATCGACCGGGCGCTGGAGAAGAAGGAGACGATGCGCGAGGTGCAGACGCTGCGGCGGCGTCTGAAGCAGCTCGGCTCGTCGGACCTGATTGCGCAGTCCGTGGGCATGCGCAAGGTCATCGAGCTGGTGGAGAAGGTGGCGCCCTCCAAGGCCAGCGTGTCCATCAGCGGCGAGTCCGGCACGGGCAAGGAGGTGGTGTCCCGCGCGGTGCACAACCTGTCCCTGCGCCGCGACAAGCCCTTCATCGCCATCAACTGCGCGTCCATCCCGGCCACGCTCATCGAGTCCGAGCTGTTCGGCCACGAGCGCGGCGCCTTCACTGGCGCGGATCAGCGGCGGCCCGGCGTGTTCGAGATGGCCCACGGCGGCACGCTCTTCCTGGACGAATTGGGTGAGATTCCCATCGAGCTGCAGGCCAAGCTCCTGCGCGTGCTGGAGGAGGGCAAGCTGCGCCGGCTGGGCGGCAAGGTGGAGATCGAGGTGGACGTGCGAGTGCTCTGCGCCACCAACCGCGACCTCAAGCAGGAGATCAAGAACGGGCGCTTCCGCGAGGATCTCTACTTCCGCCTCAACGTCTTCCAGATCCACCTGCCGCCCCTGCGCGAGCGCCGCGACGACGTCCCCATCCTGGTGCAGCACTTCGTGGACAAGTTCCGCGGCGACTCCGGCAAGCGCGTCAGCGGCGTGCACCCGGAGGCCATGGAGGTCCTGAAGAACTACGACTGGCCGGGCAACATCCGCGAGCTGCGCAACGCGGTGGAGCGCGCCGTCATCCTGTGCGACGGGGAGCTGATCACCCGCGAGCACCTGCCGCCCGACATGGCCGGCAAGAGCCCGGAGCGCCACACTTTCCGGCTGCCCTTCGGCCTGAGCCTGGACGCGGTGGAGCGCGAGTACATCCTGGGCAGCCTCCAGCGGAACGGGAACAACAAGGCCCGCACCGCCGAGGTGCTGGGGGTGAGCGAGAAGACGCTCTACAACAAGCTCAACCGCTACGCGGCCGAGGCCCGCGCGCAGCAGGCGCCCGGCGGTGGTGGCGGCCCCCTGGGCGGGCAGGGAAGTGACGGCGCGATGGGGGCCATGGGCACCAACTCGTTCGTCATCCGCTGACCTCACAGGTAGGGAATCCCCTTCGGATTCCGGGCTCTTGGCCCGGCTCGGAGGGGATGCCCGCCCAGGCGGCGACCCCGCCGCGAAACCCCCGTCAATTCTTGACTTTTGACCTCCGGACGGGGGATTCTTGGGGGGTCTCCCACCCACAGGGAGTGCCCGGCCGTACATGTTCCACGCCTCGGGCAACTCCAGCGGCGCCAATCTATTCGGGCGCCCCGGAGTGTGCATCGGGTGCCGCGGGGGGGCACAAGGAAGGCCACAACGCAATGAGCGACGCGCGAGTACTTCACTTCTTCGGCGGCAAAGGCGGGGTAGGTAAGACCACGCTCGCGGCGGCATATGCGTTGAGGCTGTCGGAGGATGCGCCCAAGGAGCGGGTGCTGCTCGTGTCGTTGGACCCGGTCCGCTCACTGTCGGACTTGGTGAAGAAGAAGCTCCCGGCCAAGGCGACCAAGCTGGTCCCGGGCAAGGGAGACGGCGGCGTGTACGGCCTGGAAGTGGAGCCGGCGGCGCTGATGAAGCCCTTCCTGGCCTCCTACCTGCCAGCGCTGTCGAAGGCCGCGGCGAAGGGCACGCACGTGTCGGAAGACGACATGGGCAAGCTGTACCAGCAGGCCGTGCCGGGGCTGGAGGAGCTGGTGGCGCTCTTCCACGTGGTGGACCTGCTGGAGGGCGAGGAGTTCGACCGCATTGTGGTGGACGCCGCGCCGACCAGCCACACCCTGCGGCTGTTCGACCTGCCGACGAGCCTGCGCAAGTTCCTGGGCCTGGTGAAGGCCGGTGGGGACAAGACGGAGGCGCCGCCGAAGAAGGGCAAGAAGGCGGCCGCCGCGGCCGAGGCGCCCGGTTTCCTGGAGCAGGTGGGGCAGAAGGCGGAGAAGCTGCTGGCGCTGCTGAAGGACACCACGCGCACGGCCTTCCACCTGGTGGCGCTGGCGGAGCCGGTGCCCGAGGCGCAGACGCGCATGCTCTTCGCCCAGCTTCGCGAGCGCGGGCTGCCGGTGACGGAGATCGTCGTCAATCAGATCGAGGACAAGGACGGCTGTCCCGCGTGCCAGGGCCGCCGCGGCCTACAGGCCCCCCACGTCCGCAAGTTCCAGGCGCTGGACAAGACGGTGCCGGTGCACCTGCTGGGCCGGCGTGAAGTGGCGCCGCGCGGGCTGGATGGCCTGGCGCTGTTCGCCAAGGCCTGGGCCGCTGGCAAGGAGACCAAGGCGCTGGAGTTCGCCGCGGCCGAAGGACCTCCGGCGCTGGTGCGCGCGCCGTCCATGCCGCCCATCGCCGCGCCGCCGCTGCCGCCCACGCGGCTCATCTTCTTCGTGGGGCAGGGCGGGGTGGGCAAGAGCTCCTGCGCCGCCGCCGCCGCGGTGACGCTGACGGAGAAGGAGGGGCCGGTGCTCCTCATCTCCACGGATCCGGCGCACTCGCTGTCGGACGTGCTGCAGAGCCGCCTGACGGACACGGAAACGCAGGTGAAGGGCACCAAGGGCCTGTACGCGCGCGAGCTGGACATCGCCGGCTGGTTCAATGCCCTGCGCAAGCGGGTGAAGGAGAAGGCAGAGAAGGCCTTCGAGGGCGCGCCCCGGTCGGGCAGCGAGGTTCCCTCGGATCTGCTCTACCTGCGCAACCTGCTGGAGTGCGCGCCGCCGGGCATCGACGAGCTGGCCGCGCTGTCCTGCCTGACGGACGCGCTGGTGCAGGAGCGCTTCAAGCGCATCGTGGTGGACTCGGCGCCGGTGGTGACGTCCGTGCGCGTGGTGGAGATGGCGGAGACGGCCAAGACGTGGCTGGGCGCGCTGCACGCGGTGCTGACCAAGCACCGCGCCAAGGGCCTGGGCGAGCTGGCGGACGACATCGCCGGGATGATCAAGCACGTGAAGCGCTTCGAGGACGCGCTGGCCTCCCCGAGCGAGGCGCGCTTCGTGGTCGTCACGCGTGGCGAGGAGCTGGCCGCGGCCCGCACCGAGCGGCTGGTGGAGTACCTGAAGGAGAAGAAGCTCCCCGTGGAGCGGGTGCTCGTCAACCGCGTGGGCCCCAAGTCTACCTGCGACAAGTGTGAGAGCCGGCGCAAGCTGGAACTCAACGCGGCGAAGGCCATCGAGAAGAAGCTGGGCCTGCCCGTGACGATGGCGCCGGCCCTGGGCCGTCACCCGGCGGGTCTGCGCGAGCTGAAGGCCTTCCGCACGGCGTGGTACGCGCTGTCGCCGCCGGCCGCGAAGACCAAGGCGGCCTGAGTCCAGGCGCGTTGAGAATCGAGCCAAGGGGGCCCTGCCGGGCATCGATTCACCCGGCGGGAGTGTCCTGGCCGTTGTGCAGAAGTAGAGGGGGCCGCCGCCACATCCGCCTCACGCCCTGATTCCACCCCGAAGAATCATCCCTTCCCACCTGCCCCCGTGCGCACCATGACGACGCGCGGCATGGGTGCCAAGGGGGTTGCGCGGGCCGTATCTGAAAGCGAGCGTGGCTCACGCCGCGACTGATGGCTGGAAGGCATGGAGGCCCGCGGGGGCTCACGCCTCGCATTCCGAAGGTGAGTCGGTGAACGTCTCCAGGCCGGGGAAGGTGAGCGCGCCCGTCTCCGTCAGTGTGCCTTCCAGCGGCGCACGGCCGCTCAACCGGAGCGTTACCTGCCTGCCGCGTACCGTGTAGCGGCCCCGCGTCTCTTTCTGGCGGGGCGTCCCGTCGTCGCCTACCTCCTTCGTCCACAGGGTGACCCTGCCGGAGGGGCCGAAGCGCAGCCCCTGGGTGGTGCCATAGACGCCCACACCCGGGCCGAACCAGGACACCTCGCGCAGCAGCACGGGGACATCCGCCTCCCTCGCCGGGCTGCGGCCCAGCAGCTTCTGCCAGCCCAGGGTGTCCCGGATGGGGGTGAAGTCCGCGTCCTCCTTCGCGCGGGTGAGCCGCCGGGCATCCAGCTTCACCGCCTGGGTGAGGTGCTCGACGATGACGTCCCGGTGGGCGCTGTACTCGCAGACCTTCCCCTGCTTGCGGAGCATCCCCAGGGTGGCGGCCAGGTTGTAGTGCGCCAGCGCATAGCCCGGGGACTCCCGGGCGGACGCCTGGAAGCGCTCCAGGGCCTCTGGGTAGCGCCCCGCCTGGTACAGCCGGAAGCCCTGGGTGTTCAGTCCCCGAGCATTGGGGGTGGACGCGGCGCCCGTGAGGGCCATGAGCAACAGGGGCAGGGCGGGGTGCATGTGCCTCCAGACAGGGGTGCGTAAACGCTTGCGCGTTGAAAGCCGCCTTACCCTGGTGCTAGTTCCGCGCCATGGCAACCGGTACCAGCTATGTGCTCGAGTTCGAGCGCCCCCTGATTGAGCTGGAAAAGAAGATCGACGAGCTCAAGGTCCTCTCCACCAGCGGCACGGTGGACTTCTCCTCGGAGATCTCCAAGCTCGAGAAGAAGGCGAAGAAGCTCCAGACGGAGATCTTCAGCGACCTGACGCGGTGGCAGGTGGTGCAGATGTCCCGGCACCCGAACCGCCCCTACTTCCTCGACTACGTCCACTACCTCTTCACCGACTTCGTCGAGCTGTGCGGTGACCGGGCCTTTGGCGAGGACCCGTCCATCGTCGGCGGCTTCGCGCGCTTCGACGGCAAGCCGGTGATGGTGATGGGCCACCAGAAGGGCCGCAACACCAAGGAGAACATGGCGCGCAACTTCGGCATGCCGCGCCCGGAGGGCTACCGCAAGGCCCGCCGCCTCATGGAGCTGGCCGAGCGCTTCGAGAAGCCCATCCTCACCTTCGTCGACACGCCGGGCGCGTACCCGGGCATCGGCGCCGAGGAGCGTGGGCAGGCCGAGGCCATCGCCGTCAACCTGGAGGTCATGAGCCGGCTGCGCGTGCCCATCATCTCCACGGTGGTGGGTGAGGGCGGCTCCGGTGGCGCGCTGGCCATTGGCGTGGGCAACCGCGTGCTGATGCTCCAGAACAGCGTCTACTCCGTCATCTCCCCGGAGGGCTGCGCCTCCATCCTGTTCCGCGACGCCGCCAAGGCGGACAAGGCCGCGGACGCGATGCGGCTCACCGCGAAGGACCTGCTGGAGATGAAGATCATCGACGAGGCCATCGCCGAGCCCGCGGGTGGTGCCCACCGTGACCCCGCGAAGATGGCGGAGGCGCTGGGCAAGACGCTGCGCAAGCACCTGGGACAGCTCGCCGAGCTGTCGCCCGATGAACTGGTCCAGGACCGGTACGCGAAGTTTCGCGCGCTCGGTGTGTTCTCCGGACGCTGAATCCACGTTTCCAGGGCCTTTTTCACCATGCGACCGCTCGTCCCCACCCACGTTGAGACCCTCAAGCCGTACGTGCCCGGCAAGCCCATTGAAGAGACCGAGCGTGAGTTCGGCCTCAAGGGTGTCATCAAGCTGGCCTCGAACGAAAACCCACTGGGGCCCTCCCCGCGCGCCGTGGAGGCCATGCGGAACATCTCTGGCGCGACGCACCTGTACCCCGACGCCACGTCCTTCCACCTGGTGCGCAAGCTGGCCGCGCACGTGGACGTGAAGCCGGAGCAGGTGGTGCTGGGCAGCGGCTCCAACGAGCTCATCGAGCTGCTCATCCGCACCTTCACCACGCCGGAGGACGAAATCCTCCTGTGCCAGGGCTCGTTCTCCGCGTACCGCATCTCCGCGCAGGCCCATGGGCGGCCCTTCGTGGAAGTGCCCATGCGCGAGGGCTTCCAGTACGACCTGGAGGCCATGGCGAAGGCCATCACCCCGCGCACGCGGATGGTATTCCTGGCCAACCCGGACAACCCCACGGGCACCGCGTTCAGCCGCGACGCCCTGACGCGCTTCCTGGCCGCGGTGCCGCCGGAGGTGCTGGTGGTGCACGACGAGGCCTACTTCGAGTTCGTCGAGTGGCCCGAGTACACCAGCGCCGTGCCGCTGGTCGGCCGGCACCCGAACCTGGTGGCGCTGCGCACCTTCAGCAAGATTCACGGGCTGGCGGGCGTGCGCCTGGGCTATGGCATCATGGATGCCCGGCTGGCGGCGTACCTGCACCGCACGCGCATGCCCTTCAACCTGACGGTGCTGGCCCAGGCCGCGGGTCTGGCGGCCCTGGAAGACGCCGAGCACGTGCGCCGCACGCGTGAGATGAACCGCGCGGGACTGGACTACTTCGCCACGGAGTTGCCGAAGCTGGGCGGCACGCTCACGCACAGCCACGCCAACTTCGTGTTCGTGGACTTCGGCCGTCCCGCGGTGGCGCTGTACGAGCAGCTGCTGCGCAAGGGCATCATCGTCCGGCCCTTCGCGGGGCAGGGGTTCCCGAACCATGTGCGCATCTCCGTGGGCACGCCCGCGGAGAACGCGCGCTGCGTCCAGGTGCTGAAAGAGATCCTGTCATGAGCGCCCGGCCCTTCATCGTCGCCATCGACGGCCCCGCGGGCGCCGGCAAGTCCTCGGTGTCCAAGCTGCTGGCGCGCCGGCTGGGCTTCTCGCTGGTGGACACGGGCGCCATCTACCGCTGCGTGGCCTTGATGGCCCAGCGTGAGGGCATCGCCTTCGACGATGACGCGGGCCTGGGCGAGCTGCTGGGCCGCGTGCACATCCACTTCCAGGTGGTGGGGGAGGAGAACCACGTCTTCCTGGGGGGCCAGGACGTGTCCGGGGAGATTCGCACGCCAGACATCTCCATGGCGGCGTCCCAGGTGTCCGGGCGGCCGGTCGTGCGCGCGGGCCTGCTGCAACTCCAGCGGCGGCTGGCGCTGGAGTCGGAGAAGGGCGCCATCCTGGAGGGCCGTGACATCGGCACGGTGGTGTTCCCGGACGCGGACGCGAAGTTCTTCCTGGCGGCCAGCCCCGAGGTGCGCGCCCGGCGCCGCTACGAGGAGCTGTTCCAGAAGGGCGTGGAGAGCAGCTTGGACGCCGTGCTCGCGGACCAGACGAAGCGGGACCGCGACGACTCCGCCCGCGCCGTGGCGCCGCTGAAGGCCGCCGAGGACGCGGTGCACGTGGACTCCAGCAGCATCCCCCTGTCGGAGGTGGTGCACGGGATGGAGTCTGAAATCCTGCGCCGGATGGCCCAGCGCGCCTAGCGCGGGTGGGTGAACCTTGGCCCGGCGCAGAGGACGACGCGCCGGGCTCAGCGGGAGCGCTTCGCCAGCGCCTTCTCGTAGGCGGCCTGCAGCTCGCCGAAGACCGAGCGCGCCGGCCGCGGCGCGCCGAGATGCAGGTGGCGCAGCTCCTCCATGAAGGCGCTCCAGAGCGGAGCGCCGCCCTTCTCCAGCAGCTCCGCGCGGACGGACAGCTCCTTGCTCGAGCGCGTATGCCGACGGCCCCAGGCGCCCATGTGCGCCAGGAGTGGCACGAGCTGGATGGCCGCTTCCGTCAGGCTGTAGATGAATTTCTGCCGGTGGGTGGGATCCGCGCGTCGCGTCAGCAGGCCGGACGCCGTCAGGCGCTTCAGCCGGTCCGCGAGGATGTTCGAGGCGATGCGTTCCTCGCTCTGCGCGAGCAGCTCGCCGTAGCTGCGCCTGTTGCCGAACATGACGTCGCGGATGACGACCAGGCTCCAACGGTCGCCGAGCTGTTCGAGCGTCAGGTTGATCGGGCAGCCGGATCGCCCTGTCTGCGCCATGGCCATTCTCTCCAGGCTACTCCTTGCGATGTGCAAGTGGTAGGGATAGGGTTTCGACTGCTTGCAATCTGCAAGTGGTCTGCGACAGGAGTCCGCCGATGTCACTCGTGCTCTACGGTCATCCCTTTTCTTCGTACACGCAGAAGGTCCTCATCGCGTTGTACGAGAACGGCACGCCCTTCGAGTTCCGCTGTATCGGGCCGGAAACACCTCAGCACTCGGCCGAGTGGTCGCGGCGCTGGCCGCTGCGCAAGTTCCCGCTGCTCGTGGATGGCGAGCGCGACATCGCCGAGACCAGCATCATCATCGAGTACCTGCAGCTCGCACATCCCGGGCCCGTGCGTCTGTTGCCCGCGGACCCGATGGCCGCGCTCGACGTGCGCTTTCTCGATCGCTTCTTCGACCTGCACGTCATGAACGCGGCGCAGCACGCGGTCGATGGCGCGCTGACGGGGGATTCGGTGAAGCGCCAGGAAGGATTGGCCCTGGCCGTGAAGAAGCTGGAGGTCGCCTACGCCTGGCTCGAAGGGGAACTCGCCGGCAGGACCTGGGCCGCCCCTGGCGAGGACTTCACGCTGGCGGACTGCGCGGCCGCGCCCTCGCTGTTCTACGCGGACTGGACGCACCAGATTTCCGATGCGTTTCCCGTGCTCCGCGCCTACCGCTCGCGGTTGCTCACGCGCCCGTCCTTCGCCCGCGCGGTGAATGAGGCGCGGCGATTCCGGCCGCTCTTTCCCCTGGGCGCGCCAGACCGGGATTGACGCTCGGCGCCCGCCCGCGCGTCGTCTCGCGGGCCTTGAGCCTCAATCGGAGCCTAGAAGCTGACACCTTCCTTCGACGGCGCGGGTACTTGCAGCGGCAGCTTCAGCGCCCCCGTGCCGTCGCCGTAGAAGGAGTGGTAGAGGAACAGGTCCGCCACCACCTGCTTCACGTAGCCGCGCGTCTCCTTGAAGGGGATGGTCTCCACGAAGAGGTCCAGTGGCAGCGAGCTCCGCTCCTGGACCCACTTCGCCGCCGAGCCTGGGCCCGCGTTGTACGCGGCCGCTGCGAGCACCGGGTGTCCAAAGCGCTCCATCAGCCGGGACAGATACCAGGCGCCATAGCGGATGTTCCGCTCGGGGGAGAAGAGGTCCGCGGGGGCGGGGACGGGCTCCTTCAGCTTCTCCGCGATGGCGTTCGCCGTCTTGGGGATGATCTGCATCAGCCCTCGCGCATCGGCGAAGCTCATCACCTCCGGCCGGAAGGCGCTCTCCCGCCGCATGATGGCCCACACCAGGTAGGGGTCCACCTGGTGCTGCGTCGCCGCGCCCTCCACCGCGGTGGCGAAGGCGCGAGGATAGAAGGGCGCCAGGGCCTCCGGAGCGCGCGCGCCGAAGGCCCGTCCCCACAGGTGGCGCGCCGCCACTGCGTGGGCGTGGCCGTACTCGCCCAGTCCCAGCAGCGCGTGCGCGAAGGGCAGGGCCTGGTCCGCCGAGCGCAGCCGCGCCGCGTGGGCTTCCACCTCCATCGTCGCGTCACGGAACAAGCCCGCGCGCGTCAGCTCCACCGCCAGCTCCAGCTCGGGCGGGCGGGGCAGCTTCAGCACCTGGGGCGGCTGTGGAAAGTGCGCGGGCGTCTTCAGGCTCAGCGCCTTGAGCCGCTCGTTGGCCATCAGCGCGTAGAAGGACGCGGGCGCCGAGGTGATGACGGCCTCGTACGCGGGGCCCAGCGTGTCTGCCTTCGCGCCGTCGAGCTCGCGGCTGCGCGCCATCCAGTAGCGCGCCTGCGGTCCCATGTTGCTCTTGGGGTAGGCGGTCAGGAACGCCTCCAACGCGGCGCGGGCCTTCGCATACTCCTCCTGGCGCAGGTGGGCCAGCGCGCGGAACCACATGCCTTCGTCGCGCCGGCGTGAGCGCGGATAACGCGTTTCGAACGCCGTGAAGGCCTGCACCGCGTCCGCGAAGCGCCCGGCCTGCAAATCCAACCAGCCCGCGAAGAAGGCGCCCTCATCACCCGCGGGCTGCGAGGGGTACTTCTTGTCCAGGGCCGCCATCAGCGTTCGGGCCTTGGCGTTGTCGTCCGACTTGAGCGCGCGCCGAGCCACCAGCAGGTCCGCCTGAGCGGCGACGGCGGCGGGGCCCTTGCGCGCCAGCGCGAGCGCCTTCTCCGCATCCTCCATCCGCCCCAGCGCGAACCAGGCCCTCGCGCGCAATAGCGCCACGCGGGCCGCCTGCGCCTTGTCGAGCTTCACCTTGTCCAGCGTCGCCAGCTCGTCGAGTCCGCGCTGCGTCGCGCCCGCGTCCAGGAAGCGTTCCGCGCGGGTGGTGCGCTCGGTGTAGCCCAGCTTCACCGGGGGCGTGCTGCCCTCCGTCAGCCACGCCATGGCCTCGTCGCCGTAGGGGTGGGTGGGGAAGCGCAGCGCCACCGTCATCATGTCGGCGCGCTGCCCGGCGCGGTTGCCGGAGCCGCCTCGCGCCAAGGCACGCTGATAGAGCAGCTCCACGGTGGGTGACGCCTTCGCGGCGGCCTCCAGCACCTGGGCCGCGTCCTGGGGCTTGCCTGCCTTGAGCAGTGACTCACCCAGCCGCGCTCGGGCACGAGCCGCGAGTTCCGCGGGTGCCTTGGATTCCAGCACTCGCGCGAAGTCCTCGGCCGCGCCCGCGGCGTCCCCGGCGTAGAAGCGGGCCTGGCCCAGGTAGAAGGCGTGGTACGGCGCCAGCAGTGGAGGGGCGGGCCAGGCAGCCAACAGCTCCCTTGCCTCGGCGGCCTGACCGTCAGAGAGGGCGAGCGTCCCCGCGAGCAGCGCCAGCCGCCCCCCGTCGTCGCACTTCTTCGCGGCGCAGGCCGTCAGCTCCGCGCGCGCCAGGGCGGCCGCATCCGGCTTGTGGAGGCGGACGGCTTCCAGCGCCGTGGGGGACTGGCCCAGCGACATCCCCGCAACCACCCCCGCAACCCACCCACTCCAACTCATGTGGTCTTCCTTTCACGACGCGGCTTTGCGGCCTGCCAACGAGACGCACACACCGATCATTCCCCTTGCCCCGCAGGGAGGGTGGTTTGACAGCGGGCGCGACAAGTCCTAGATCCGCGCGGCGTCGGGTCAGTCCAGACTGTTCAGCACCCGATGTCATTCGCTGAAAGCGTCCTGGCGATTACGTGCACTTGGGTAGGAACTGCCGACCCATTGCGTCACCCGGAGTGAATCACTACCTTGCGCCGCCGCTCAGCGCCACTCCGGTCCGTCGTTGCATGGCGGGTCCAGTCGTTGTCGTCAGGTAGCACTGCTCGTTCACAGCGCTCGGGGGGGAAACAGTTCAGAGGGAGGGCTTCATGAAGCCGTGTCCAGCCGATCTGCCACAAACCATCAACCCCGAAGCCGGGCCGAAGCGAGCCGGCGTCGAGACCCACCGCAACCTCAACTGTCATCAGTATGACAACTGCCTGGATGAAGCCGTCCGGCGAGGTTGGCAGTCGTTCACCTGCATGAAGTGTCCGATGTATCAGCAGGTGGCGCCGCCGCAGATGGGGCTCGAGGCCTACGCCACGCAGCGCCGGCCTGTCTGAACGGGGTTCATGGCGTTGACGCCCCTGGCCACACACACCGGGGGCACCACCACGCACGGCGCCTCCGTGCGGGACGTCAGGGGACGGCCGCGTAGATGACGGCCACCCAGTATTGATTCGTGCCGAAGCGGCGGGAGTCTCCCCGCACCACGCCTACGCCCACGCGGTTGTTCGTGGCGTCGGCCATGCTGCGGGACTCCGGAATCGCCGTGGGGTCCGACACCACGAAGAAGTCCACGGACGCCGTTCCCGCGTCGGGCAGCAGCTCGAAGACGCGGTCGTGCACTGGGGCTTCACCCGGCTGGGCCGAGGGCTGGTCCAGCTCCAGCGCGCGCTTGGCGTGGGCGCGTGCCAGTGACTCGAGCGCGGCGTTGCGTGTCAGGGGCGGCAGCTTGCGGGACGCGCGTCGCCGGCTCAGGGCGTCGTAGGCCTCCTGTTGCGGATCCGCCAGCTCCGGCGAAGCGGGCGGGGCGACGGTGAAGACCTCGGTGAGGACGGCCTCCTGGCGCCCGTTCACCGTGTGGAACGCCACGCCCACGCCCATGAAGCGGAAGCCCGGGTCCAGCACGTTGCGCCGGTGTCCAGGGCTGTGCTCGATGCCGAAGTGGGCCGCCAGCGGCCCCGGTGCCAGGCCCAGGTTCTCTCCCGCGCGCACGTAGCGTGCGCCCGCCGGCAGGCGCTTCGTCAGCGTGGAGCCGTCCGGGGCGATGTGGGCGAAGAAGCCCTCCTTCGACATGCGCGCGCTGTAGTCCTGGGCCACCTTTTCCAGCACGGCGTCGGGGGACAGTTCGGGCAACGCGTGGGCACGGCGGAGGGCGTTGATGCGCTCGTAGACGGCCCGGCGGGCGTCCTCCAGCGTGGTGGGCTCGGCGGTGTCCTCGCTGGCGGCGTGCTTGCGGGGCTCACCCTGGTCCACCAGGAAGAGCGCCGCCACCTCCGGCCCGCCGTCCGCGCGTCCCACCACCTCCACGGTGTACGTACCCGGCGTGGCGAAGGCGAGCCGGCTGCAGAAGCCGCCCCCCGCACCCCGGTTCTGGACGGGCATGAGGCTCACCCCGCCGTTCGGCTGGGTGACGTACACCTCTGCCCGCCGCAGCGGTGGGACCAGGGCGCCGCAGAGCGTCATGGCCGAGCGCTCACCCTTGGCGATGAGGCGCGGGAAGTCCCGGAGCTCCGCCTTGCGGTCCACCAGCAGCAGGACGAGCGCCGCGCGCTTGCCGAGGACGGACACTCCCACGCCGAAGTGCGAGGCGCGCTCGCTGTTGAAGTCGTCGCGCTCGAGGAAGGTCTCGATGGCATGCCGTGGCACCCACGCCCGGATGACCAGCGCGCGCGGCGAGGGGTCCGCCGCGCCCGCGTCACTCACGGCGGAGGTGAGGGTGAAGAGGCCCGGCGCGCCGGTGGTGTATTCGGTGAGGGCCTCGTGTGCCAGCCGCCGCGCGGCGGTGGTCAGCTTCGGGTCTTCCACCGGGGCGCGCCGTCCCACTCGCTCGAATTCGCGGCTGACGTGCTGAGCGGCGCTGCGTTCCATTTCGGCCGACGCCGACGGTGCGGCGGCCATGACGGTGATCAGCGCCAACAAGGCCATCATCGGCGCGCCACCTGGAACGTGAAGGAGAGGGACTTCACCGTGTCCGGGCCGAGCCGCGCGTTGAGCTGCTCGCAGAGCGAGGCCGCTTCGGACTCCAGCGACTGGGCCCACTGGGCGCCTGTCACCGCCACCACCAGGGTGGTTCCGTGCAGGGCCTGGGGGGTGGTGTGGCGCGCGAGGTGTGGACCGACCACCGCCTCCCACACGGGTGCCAACGCGTGGCCCTTTCCCGACTCTCCCGCCAGCCGTGCAAGGACGCGGGGAAGGAGACTTTCCAGGGACTTGGGTTCACTGCGAGCCATCAGGAGGCGATCATCGATCTGTTAACCCTGAAAGCCAACCATCCCGTGCGGAGGAGGGGCGCACGGCGGGCGGACCGGCTATGATGGGGCTCGAAGTGCGGCGGCCGGCGCCGCGTACCGTCGCGCAGCGCGCGTCCTGCCTGTAAGGTCGCGGACGGTCCCCCCGGAGCCGCATCCGTATGAATCACCCCCCCCGTCCCCTCGTGCTGGCTTGCCTGGCCTGTGTCCTGCTGTACCTGAACGGCTGCGGCGGCATGGACATGGGGCCTGACAGCCCCGTGGGCCCGATCCCCCAGGGGACTTACTGTTCCGTCGATCAGGACTGCCCCGACCCCTCGCTCTTCTTCTGTGACTCGGCCACCTCGCGCTGCGAGCCCGCCTGCCTGACGCGCGAGGATTGCGGCGTGGCGCGACGGGGCACTCATGCGCTGGCCGCGTGTGACGAGGTAGGCGGCGCCGGCTGCCAATGCGACATGAACCGGTGCGTGCCCGTTGTCTGTGCCGCCGACACGGACTGTGACTCAGGCACGGTGTGCCGAGACGGCGCGTGTGGCTCGCCGCCGTCCGAAACCCGCGCTGTCGCCTGCGAGGTGACGCCGGACGTCGTCGTGGGCACCCCGGGCATGACGGTAGACTTCCGCGTGTGGGTGCGCGAATCGACGGGCGCTCCGTTGGTGTTGCGTGACGGCGTGGCATGGGAGGTGTTGTCTCCCTCCGTGGTCGGAGGCGGGGACGGCCACCAGGCCTCTGTCGTGCTAGGCGAGCCCGCCTCGGAGCACCCGGCGCTGGCGGTCCGAGTGGGCAACGTCTCCTGCCATGCGCGCGTCACCGTGCTGCCCGCCGAAGTGGCACCGGGTGGGGTGCGCGTGCTGGTGGTGGATGCGCTGACCGGGCGTCCGGTGCCGCTGGCCGTCGTCGCGGTGTCCGCCGATGACGGCGGCCTGGGAGCGACCATGGTGACGAACGCCGACGGAGCCGCCTGGGTGCCCGCGGAAGGTGAGGTGGCGCTCTCCGCCTTCCACTCCGACTACGGCTACCTGACGCTGGCGCGCCACGACGCGAGCCAGTTCCGCGACGTGCGGATGGCCCTGCGCCGCAACCCCTTGGACCGCTTCGGCGGCGTGAAGGGTCCATTCCCCACGTTGACGGAGACCTTCTCGACGGCGGTTTCGCTGCGCGTGGGGCTGATGGGGTTGTCCGTGCCGGGGCTCCCTTCCGACCTGGCTCCCGAGTCCTTCCTGGGGCCGGAGCACGAGGTGGCGCTCCCCTTGGGCACGGGCCAGGACCGCCTGTCGCTGCCGTCGGGCAGCGCACTGTGGTTGACGGGCAGCACGGCTCCAGACGTCGCGGCCCCGGGCGTGGCGGGTGTGTGTGACGGCTCGCTACCGGGTGTGCTGGATGTGGAGCTGGCCATTCGCACGGGCGCCTGTGGGACGCGGACGGCCTGGGCGCTGACGGGCGCGCTCCCCCTGAAGGAACTTCCCCTCAACCTCCTGGCGCCGGGGACGGATCCGCTGTTGCAACTGGGGCAGCTGTTGCCCGGCTCGACGCGCTTCTTCTCGGCGCTGTCACGTGACGCCCGCTTCACCCTGGCGCCCACGCCCGGCATCCTCACCGGCGAGCCGGACACCCGCGCGGCGGAGTACGCGCAGGCGCTGCCTTTCGAGCGGGAAACGCCGGGCGTACGGCTGTCGTTCCCCTTCGCCGTGCGTGTGCCGCCGCTGCCTCAGTACCGGGGCGCGCACCTGGACCGCGCCTACGTGCTGGCCACCGTGGCGGTTCCCGGCCGGGGCATGGTTCCGCTGGGGCTGGGCGCCGCGGCCAACGCGGCGCCGGCCGATCCGAACACTGACGCCGATGCGCGGCTGGGCCGGCCCGGGCTGGTGCCCGTGCGCATGGCGCCCACGCACCGGGGCCTGGAGGGACTGCCGTACCGGCTGGTAGTGTCCGCCACGTCAGGGAATCAGGCCGAGGACGGCACGGTGGCGACCAGCACGCTCGTGGCGAACCTGCCCAGGCCAGAGTTCGACCCGGACGGCGTGCAGCCCGTGGACGCGGGGCTGAGCTTCCTCTCCCTTCCGGAGTCCGTTCGCTACAACTTCGACGGGAACCCCCGCGGCGAGCTCGTCGGCCGCGAGTTCCAGGCCCAGGTGGACGGACGGGCCAGCGTGGTGCGCGCCGAGTTCACCAACCGCGCCGGCCGCCGCTGGACGGTGTTGATGGACCCGGACGATGCGGACGACGGCGTCGTCGTTCCCCAGCCGCCGCTGGGGTTCGAGGACCGCACCTTCGACGGCGTGTTGCAGGAAACGCGGGCGAAGCTCCAGGTGGAGGCGCTGCGCGTGCGGGGCCTGGACCGGCGCGTGGGGCTGGGCCCGTCCCGCCTGGTGGCCCCGGAGGGCCTGGGCGCGGAGCGGCTCGCGGACCTGACGGATGCCGTCGCCACGCTGAGCCTGGGCCGGCCGGAGGTGACGTGGCGCCATCCGGAGGCGGAAGGGCAGCGGCTGGCCCGAGGCAGCGCGGTGCGGGTGAGCGTCTCCGGCTTCCGGCTGGGCACGGGTTCCGGCGGCGAAGGCCAGGTGCGCGTCAGCATGCGGGGCGGCTCGGGTTGCAACGACCAGGCGCTGTTCGCCTCCGCCCCCATCGCACCGGGACGCGGCGAGGTGGAGCTGCAGCTCCCGGCGACGTGCTCGGGGCTGGGCGTGTTGCTGGTGGCCACCCTGGTGGACCTGGAGGGTGACCCCCTGCGTCCGCTCGTCACCGCGACCCGGAAGGTCGACATTCCCTGAAGCCCGAGTGCGGGAACACCCATCTGGGTTTTCGTGCGCTGGCTCGCTTTCTCGATTTGCCGGGTGGTAGCGTTGTCGTCCCGGGAGGCATGGTGCAGAAGGAGACGGTCGTCACGGTCATCTCGAAGATCTCCGACCGGCCGGTCAACCTCGACGCGGCGCTGGTGGTGATCTACGGCTTGGACCTGGGGCGCAAGTTCGACCTCACGTCCGAGGAGACGCTCATCGGGCGCTCGTCCAAGGCGGACATCCAGATCGACCAGGAGTCGGTCAGCCGCAACCACGCGAGCATCACCAATTCGCGTGAGGGCGTGCGCATCCGCGACCTGGGCTCCACCAACGGCACGTTCGTCAACGACGAGCTGGCGGAGGGGGTGCGCGAGCTGCGCAACGGCGACCTCGTGAAGATTGGCCGCACCATCTTCAAGTACATCGCCGGCGGCAACATCGAGGCCGCGTACCACGACGAAATCTATCGGCTGACCACGATGGACGGCCTCACGCAGATCTACAACCGGCGCTACTTCGACGAGCAACTGGACCGGGAGATTTCGCGGAGCCGCCGCTACGAGCGGATGCTGTCGCTGGTGCTGCTGGACATCGACCACTTCAAGGCCGTGAACGACAAGTACGGGCACCTGGCGGGGGACTCGGTGCTCAAGCAGCTCGCATCCACGGTGCGCACGAAGATCCGCCGTGAGGACGTGTTCGCGCGTTACGGCGGCGAGGAGTTCGCCATCCTGCTGCCGGAGGTGTCGCTGTCCGGCACGCGTCAGCTCGCGGAGAAGGTGCGCCGGCTGGTGGAGAAGCAGCGCTTCGAGTTCGACCGGCAGGTGATTCCCGTCACGGTGTCCGTGGGCCTCGCGGTGTTGGAGCCGCACCACCGCGAGCCGGGGGAGCTGGTGCGCGACGCCGACGAGAAGCTCTTCGATGCGAAGACGTCCGGCCGCAACCGCGTGGTGGGCTGAGTCTCCAGCCCACCCCGTGCCTGGCCGGGCGCTTCCGCTTCAGCCCGCGAAGACGGAGCGGCGCTCGCGCAGCAGCGACTGGAGCATGCTCTGGATGGCCTCACGGGTGCGCTCGGTGAGGTGCTGGACCTCGCCCAGGTCGTCCGCCGCCTCGGGCGCGAGGTCCTCGACGCCAATGGGTTCGCCGAAACGGATGCTCCACTTGGCCGGTAGGGGCAGGGGGCCCAGCGGCGTGAGGGGCACGTAGGGCAGACCCAGGAAGGAGGCGGGGATGCGGCCCAGCAGTGGTGACGTCTCCTCCGCGCCGACGATGGCCACCGGGACGATGGGCGCGCCGGTGCGCAGCGCCAGCTTCACGAAGCCGCCGCGGCCGAAGCGCTTCAGCCGGTAGCGCTCCCCGAAGGGCTTGCTGAGTGCCTGGTAGCCCTCGGGGAAGACGACCAGCGGACGATGCTCGTCCAGGAGCCGCAGCGCGTTCTCCGGGCAGGCCCGCACGGCGCCGAGCCGGTTGAAGAGGGTGCCCACCATCGGTGCGTGGAAGATCTGGTCCTCCACCAACCAGCGGGGCTCGCGCAGGTCCGGGCGCTCACGCGTGAGGGCCATGGACATGACGAGCCCGTCGTAGGGCAGGGCGCCCGAATGGTTGGCCACCAGGATGGCCGCGCCCGGCGGCACGTGGTCCACGCCCTGCACGGACACGCGCCAGTACTGCGAATAGAGGAACTCGAGCACGGGCTCCAGCCGCTCGACGAGCGATGGGTCCTTGCCGTACTCGTCCAGGTTCGCGCCACCGCCAGTGCCCAGGCCGGCGCGGAGCATGTCCTTCAGGCCGCCCATCGCGAGTAGCGCCCGGGCCAGACTCTCGCTCGCCAGGGCCTGCCCGGCGATGTCGCGCGCCAGGGACAGGGCCGCCACGGCGCGCTCCGCCAGGGGACGGATGCCGTCGGGCTCGCCCCGTCCGGACTCCGGAGAGAAGGACTCCCGATAGGACGACTCACCCGCGCTCGTGGCGGGCGGGGGCACCAGCGACAGCGGGCCCCTGCGGCTGGGAGGGAGCTCGTCGCGAGTAGCATCCGGGAGCTCTACTTCCGGCTCCACCGCGGACGTGTCCGCTTCTTCCGTCACCACGACGCGGACCGGCGTCTCCCGCTCCCACCGGGTGACGGCCGGAGCATCCGGTGTGGCGTGGAGCGCGCGCACCTTGTCGATGGCGGCCCGTGCGGCGCTGTCCGCGACCTGCGCGGCCACGGCGGCGGCGAGCTCCTGCTCTTGTTCCGGAGACTGGGCAGGAGCGCCTCGCTCCAGCGCTTCCTCCACCGCGGCTTCGGCCAGCTCGGTCGCAAACTCCGTGGCCACGAGCCGCTCGACCTCGGCGTCGGGACCGGCCTCCGCGCCCAGCGCCGCGTCCACCGCGGCGGTGGCGGTGGCTTCGGCCACATCGGCGGCCAGGGCTTCCGCCAAGGCAAGGTCCACGTCGCGCTGCTTCGGCGTGGGGGCACCGGCATCGTTCACGGGGCCGGGGGCTTGTGACTCCAGCGTGAGCGGCGTGGACACCGCGGGCTCGCGCAGGGGAAGCACGGCGTCGTCCGCGTCGTGGGCAGAAGCCTGCGGCGTCCGCGCCTGCTGAGACGGGGCGGGTTCGCGCGGCGACAGCGCGGCGTCCGCTGCCCCGTGCACGGGGGGCCGCTGGGCTTGGGGCCCAGGGGCATGCGTCGGCTGTGCGAGGCCCTGCGGAGTCGCGGCGTCCGCTGCCTCAGTCCTTTCGGCCTGAGGCGCGGGGGCACCCGTCCCCGATGCCTGCGCCGGAGGCCGGGCATCCGTGGCGGCGCCCTTCATGCCTCCGGTCGCCTTGCCTCCCTTGGCCTTCCCGGACGTCTTCTTGCCCTCATGCTTGCGCGACTTCGCGGCAGCCGCCTTGCCACCGCCCTTCGCGGACGCCGTCCCGCCAGGCCCCGGCTTCTTCTTCGTCTCCGCGGCGGCGGCCTTTTCCTCGCCACCCGGCGTGGAGGATTCGGTGGGGCGCGACGCGGCGCCGCGCTTGAAGGGATCGTTCCCAAGGACACCCTTGGCCATGACTAGCTCCTCTTCAGCGCCGCAGCGGCGTCTCTGACATGGTGGAGGGGGATGAAACCGAGTGCGGACTCGGCGCGTTCGCCATCCGCGACCCATGAGTAATGGATGTAGTCGAGCAGGGCCACGGGCAACGTGCCCGCGCCCACGGCGTCCAACGTATGCAGGCCGGCCCGGAACAAGGGCCCTGGCAGAGGGAGCGGCCGCGCGCCCGCCTGCTGAATGAGGCCGGAGATCGGCATCACCCCGCGGCCCACGATGTTGAACTCGCCGGACGCGTCCGCGCGCAGGGCCAGGTGCAAGGCACGGGCGGCGTCGTCTTCGTGCAGCCCCTGCCAGAGCGGATCGAAGCCCATCAGCGTGGGCACCACGGGATTCTTCAAGAAGCGCGTGGCCGGGTTGTCCACCGAGGGCCCGAGTACCGGCGCGAAGCGCAGCACGAGCACGCGCATGTCCGGATGCCGCTCCCGGAAGGCGCGCACCTGGCCTTCCACCTCCACCTTGTCGGTGACGAAGCGACTGTGCGGGCAACCCTGGAGCGCCGAGTCCTCGCGCAGCATCGCGGGGTTGTTCCCGCGCGCGCCGTAGACGGCCGTCAGGGAGGGCACCACCAGCCGAGGCAGCCGCGAGCGGCCCGCCGCCGTCAGCACGTTCATCGTGCCGATGACTTCCAGCTCGTGCGCCAGGGAGCCGTTGCGGATGGGACCAAACAGGAACGCCAGGTGATAGAGCGCGTCCACGGGGCGCTCGGTGAGCGCGTCGGTGAGCTCGCTCTCGGCATCGTACCGGGTGAGGTCCACGCGGTGGAACTCCACCTTGTCGCCCTCCGGGCGGACGACGTCGAGCACGAGGATGCTCTCTACGTCGGGATCCCTGTCCAGCCGAGACAGCAGGAGCCGCCCATAGTCGCCGCTCGCGCCCGTTACCGCGATGCGCAGCCGTCCCTTGCCTGGTCGTGACACGTCCATACGCGGTGTCGCGTGTTAGCCCAGCCGCCTGGGATTGTCAGCCGCCACCCATGCTGTGTTGCTGGACAACGTCGCCTGGGTGGCGGAGGGTGTCCGGCCGCCATGTCCCGGATTGCCCGTCTCAGCGACGTCCTCATCAACAAGATTGCCGCCGGCGAAGTCGTGGAGCGCCCCGCCTCCGTCGTGAAGGAGCTGGTGGAAAACGCCATCGACGCCGGTGCCGGCACGATCCGCGTCGAGCTGGACGGGGGAGGCGTGGACCGCATCATCGTGTCGGATGATGGGCACGGCATGGGGCGCTCGGACGCCGTGGCCTGCCTGGAGCGCCACGCCACCAGCAAGCTGCGCGAGCTGGACGACCTGTTCCACATCGACTCCATGGGGTTCCGGGGCGAGGCCATTCCCGCCATCGCATCCGTTTCCCGGTTCACACTTCACTCCGCGGCTACGAACTCCGAGGTGGGCACGCGGGTGTCGGTGGAAGGCGGTGGGCCACCGCTGGTGGAGGACGCGCCGCCGCGGACGGGCACGGTCATCACCGTGGAGGACCTGTTCTTCAACGTGCCCGCGCGCCGCAAGTTCCTGCGCCGGGGCGACACGGAGCTGAAGCACGCGGAAGAGGCCGTGGTGCGCCTGGCCCTGGCGTACCCGGAGGTGGGCTTCTTCGCCTCGCACGAGGGCGGCGCGCTCTTCTCCAGCGCGGCTTGCCCGGATGACCCGCGCGAGCGGATCGCCGCGGCGCTGGGCTCCACGTCGCATCCGCACCTGTTCCCCGTGGAGGAGCGCCGGCTGGGCGTGGCCGTCACGGGGTATGCCGCCTCGCCCGAGTTCACCTTCAACAACGCGCGCGGCCTCTACACCTTCGTCAACCGCCGCTACATCCGGGACCGCGGCCTCATTGGCACCATCCAGCGCGCGTACCAGGACTTCCTCGCCGCCGGGCGCCAGCCCGTGGTGGTGCTGCACATCGACGTGGACCCGCGCGCGGTGGACGTCAACGTGCACCCGCAGAAGCAGGAGGTCCGCTTCGCCGACGCCCGGGGTGTCCAGGAGGCGGTGACGGCCGCGCTCAGCCGCATGCTGCGCGCCGCGCCGTGGCTGGGCTCGGGCGTGGAGGGCGCCGCGCCCCAGGCCGGCCAGCCCATGGACGCCGCGCACTACGCGCACGCCGTGGAGCGCTTCCTCACCCGCGCCCAGGAAGCCGCGTGGGGCGGCCCGCTGCCCACCGCCATGGATGCACCGGGCCCTGGCCCTGGGGCGCCGTCCCTGGGGGCGCTGGGGCAGGGGGCTCGGCCAGGAGCGCTGCCCTTCGCCGCCGCGGTGGGGCAGGCCCCCGCCTTCGGTCAGGCGCAGCCGCAACTCAACGAGGCACCTCCGCCGGGCTACTTCGGCGCGCTGCGGCCCCTGGGCATGCTGGGGGGGCGCTTCCATGTCTGCGAGGGACCGGGTGGCACGCTGGTGGTGATGGATCCACACGCGGCGCTGGAGCGCGCGCGCCTGACGGGCTACCTGCGCGCGTTGGAGGCCGGCAAGCCGCCTCCGGCACCCACGCTCTTCGGCACCACGCTGGAGTTGCCCGTCGCGGCGGCCAAGGCCCTGGTGGAGGGCAGGGAGGCCCTGTCCCGCCTGGGCTTCGACGTGGAGCCGTTCGGCGGCACCACGGTGGCGTTGAAGACGGTGCCGCCGGGACTGGAAGGGGCGGACGCGCGTTCGCTGCTGGAGGCCCTGGCGCGGGCGCTGCCGCCGAAGAGCGCGACGCTGGACACGGTGTCGCTGGCGGAGGCGGTGCGGGTGATGGCGTGCCACGCCGCGAAGCAGGCTGGCGCCGTGCCGCTCTCCGACGCGCAGTTCCGCGCGCTGCTCGGGGAGTTGGACCGGGCCGACTTCCACCCCACGTGCAGCCACGGCACGGTGGTGGTGCTGGAGATGCCCTTGCTGGAGCTGGAGCGGCGCGCCCGCTGAGTGCCCCGAAAATTGACGGGGGGGGACCCCCTGTTACCGTGCGCCACACGCTTGTAGCACCCAGGCCAACCTCCGCAGCGCACAGGAGCGGGCACATGCACGGTGTGATCACCCTGCGGGACGTGGTGGCGAATCTCGGCGTGGTGCTGCGCGAGTTCGGCGCCGGATGTGTGGTGCGCTGCTTCGTCGCATCACTTCGCCGCCGGCGGACCACCTTCCTGGAAATCGCGCTGAGCCCCAAGCGCCCCTGACGCCAAAGCCGCCATTGATGCTCCGTCGCCTTCTTCCGCTCGCACTGCTGCTTTCCGCTCCCGCCGCCGCTCAGGATTACGCATACGGTGATGAGGATGTGTCCACCTCGCTGGATGGGGTGGGCCGCATCACCATCCAGGGCGGCTGGCGCATCACCCCCAACAAGACGCTCTACGACGGCTGGTACTCGCGCTCCGCCAACCAGGGGCTGCCGCGTGCCCGGGAAGTGGCGGGCGGGCCCACGGTGGTGGCGTCCTTCGCCTACGCCATCTCCGACCTGCTGGAGGTGGGCATCGACTTGTTCGGCACGCAGAGTCGCCTGTACCTCAACGAGCCGGGCGTCGATGGCGGGCCGCCGCAGGCCCGGCAGGTGGACGTGCTGGGCTACGGGGCGCTCATCGGCCTGCGCTTCCAGACGGTGATTCCGCAACTGGGCCCTCATGGGCTCGTGCCCTTCGCGGGCTTGCTGACGGGGCCCACGCTCGCCTCGTCGGAGCGCAAGGGGGAGGAGCTCCAGGAAACCACCACCCAGACGTGGATGGGCAACGTGGGCGCCACGTTGCGCCTGACGCCGCGTTGGGGCATCACTGCTGACTACCGGCTCGCGTTCCTCCGAGGTCCCGTGGGGCCGTCCACGGCGCGCGTCGGTTCGTTCAGCCTGGGCGGGAGCTGGCTCTCGCTGGGCGTGACGTACAGCTTTCCAGCAGAGCCATCACGGCCGCTCCCTGGGAGCCTGTAAGTCCGCAGGGGAAGCAGGCGAGCCGGGCGCTGTTGCCCTTCTTCGGGAAATGCATTGGCTAAGCAGCGCTGTTCCGCTGCGGAAATTATCGACGCATGACCGGGAGAACTCCTTACGATGCGTGAATCGGCCGAATTCATTTCCGGGCCTAGGAAGATGTCCATGCCAGACCAGCCGAAAACGGATGTGGAAAAGGAGCTCACGGATCTGCGCCGTGAGATTGTCGAGGCACGCAACCTCGTCATCAAGAGCGACAACCTGCTCAAGAACCTCCATGCGGAGGTGAAGGCGGTTGGCAAACGCCACGAAGATTTCCAGAAGCGCCAGTGGCTGTCGTCCGCGGTGGCCTACGTGCTGTTCGCGGTCATCTGCGTGGGCGCCGCGCTGATGATCACCAGCGCGCGCAGCACCAGCGCCACCAACGAGAAGGAGCGCCTGGAGAAGACGGTCGCCGACCTCACCGGCCAACTGGAGAAGCAGCGCGCGGACACCGCGGCACACCAGTCGGTCCAGCAGGAGGCGAACAAGGTCTACAAGATGATGACCAGCCTGCCCGGTGACGAGCGCCTCAAGGGCATCGACGCGCTGGTGAAGCTGGACACGTCGCGGTTGAGCAACCTGGAGCGCCAGGCCCTCAATGACCGCGCCGCCGTGCTGCGCCGGGAGACGGGCGACGCCGCGTTCGAGCAGGGCAAGATCGCCTTCCGCAAGAACGAGATGGCCAGCGTCATCTCCAACATGGAGCGGTTCCTGGCCATGAACCCGCCGCAGGACCAGGCGCTGGACGCGTCCTTCTTCCTGGGCACGGCCTACAACAACACCCGCAACCACGAGAAGGCGGTGCCGCTGCTCGCCCGCTTCGTGGACGGGGACCGCAAGTCGAAGACGCGCGACTACGCCATGTTGATGCTGGCGCACTCCTACCAGGAGGTCGGCCAGTACGATAAGGCGCTGGAAGTCGCCCGTGACGCGGCTGGCGCCTACCTCAACAGCCCGTACCAGTCGCAGTTCCGGGGCCGCATCGCCGCGGTGAAGCGCCTGATGAACCCGGAGAGCGCGGCGCCCGCGGCTCCGGCCCAGGCGACCAGCCAGCCCGGCCAGTAGCTGCCCGTGGGGTCCGGAACCCCACCTCCCGGAAGCATTGCCACACGGAAGCGTTGCCACACGGGGTCCACGGTCATAAGACGTGGGCCCCGTGTCCGCTCCCGACCCCCGGAAAGATCCCCGCTACCGCCGCTTTCGTGGTGCCGCGTATGGGATTTACATCCTCGTCACCACGCTGTTCTCGTTGTGGCTCATCTGGAGTGTCGGCCGCTCTGTCCTGGCCATGACGCCGGAGAAGCTGCCTCCCGCCCCCGTGGCGCTCACGTTCCGCGAGTGCCTGGATGGCGCGCGCGCCTTGTGGACGGACCTGGAGAGCGGGCGCGAGAAGCTGGTGAACGTGTCTCCCGCAAAGAGCGTCGACCAGGAATGGATGCGCTTCCGCACCGAGTGGCTGCAGAAGCTCCGGGTCCGTGAGTCCGAATGCGCGCTCGACTCGCGGGAGCGGGCCCCCCTGCGCGAGGTGTTCCGCCGCCTGATGCGCGTGCAGGACCTCTACGCCATCCACGCGGTGCAGTACGCGGGAGAGGTGGGCGGCGAGGTGGATGCGCTGCACGAAGCCATGAACACCGCGGGCCGCAACCCTGGCGCCGGCCGGCTGCCCTGAGTCAGCGCACCGGCAGGAGGGCGGTGTAGCGGCCCAGGTGGTCCGACACCGTCTGCGACAGCAGCACTGGAGACGGGCGCCCTCCCAGGTCCGCCACCCGGTAGAAGCGCACGGAGGCATAGGGCGAGGGCGCTCCGGCCTCGGTCACCATGCCCCGCACCGTGCGGCCTCGCTGGAGCGGGAAGGTGGCCAGCACCTGCTCGGACGCGTCGTCGCCGGGGAGCACGGTGATGACGCGGCTGACGCGGGGCAGGTTCTCCGTGGGGATGAAGTCCACACGGTAGATGCCCGGATCCAACCCCAGGCGGAAGGCGCCCGTGTCGTCGGTGGTGCCCAGGGACTCGCTGCCCGCCGGTGGACGCGGCCAGCCAGGCACCTGTCCCACCGGATCCGCCAGCACCCTCACGCCCAGCGCCGGTGAGGTGTTGTCCGTCTGGAGAATCGTCCCCCGGATGATGCGCCGGTCCGGACACACGACGTCCGGCAGCACCGCGCCGGTGCGAGGCACCTCCACCGACTGCACCGTCAGGCCCGCGGTGGAGCCTGACGGCGGCACCACCACCAGAGACAGGTTGCCGCCCGGCCCCGACGGGAGCGTCTCCACCGTGAAGCGGCCCTCCGCGTCGGTGGTGCTCAGGGGCCCCTGGTACGTGCCGCCGCCGCCCACGGGTCCGCGCAGGGACACGGAGGCCTGGACCACGGGCCGGCCGTCCCGTCCCAGGATGCGGCCGGACACCTGGACCGGCTCGCCATAGTCACCCAGCTCCAGCGGCGCGGTGAGCGGCTCGCGGGGATCCACGGTGAACGTCTTCTGCGGCACCCGCACGTCGCCTGTCGCCGTCACGCGCACCAGGAGGCTGGTGCGCTGCGAGGCCTCCAGCGGCAGGGCCAGCGAGAAGGCGCCCGAGCCGCGCGCCACCGGCACGCGCTGGGACAGGGGTGTCAGGTCCGCGTCCAGCGCCTGGACCTGCAGCGCGGCGTCCACGAGCTGCGCGCCCTGGCGCACCACCCGGCCTTCCAGCCGGGCCACCTGGTTGGGGGAGGGCAGCACCAGGTGTAGGGGCACGGCGCCGCCGGGCGACACGGTGGCTTCGCCTCGCACCGGTGGCAGCCCCAGGTCGTCCGGCTCCAACGTCACCGTGTACGTCCCGGTCCCCACGGGCAGCACCCAGGCGCCGTTGAGAGGGACCAGGTCGGCCGTGAAGAGGCGCGCCACACCCGGCAGCAGCGCGCTCTCCCCGCGGGCGGTGAGGTGGAGCGGCTCGTTGTAGGGACGCGGGGCGCTGCCACCAGGGCTCGTGGCGCGCACGGTGCTTCCCTGGACGGTGGCGGGCCCGAACAGCGCCAGGTTCAGCTCCGGCCGGATGGCGTCGACCTGGAAGTCCTGCGCGTGCAGGCCGTCATGGGGGTTGGGCGTCACCTCCACCACGATGTCCCGGCCCGGGTCGCCACAGCCGTCCGGGAAGCACACCTCGTTGATGGCACAGTCGCTGTCCGCGCGGCACACCAACTGGCTGGGGTCGGGCGCTTCCTCCAGCAGCACGCAGCCGGCGCTGGGCAGGCCCGACACCAGGACCGTCCACGCGAGTCGCCGCACCCGCCTCACCGGCAGTCTCCCTGGACGGTGTTGACCACCCACGAATAGGTGACGACGAAGCCTGGGTTGTTGATGGTGGTGCCGTCCGGCAGCTGCACCGGCCGGGGCCGCACCACACGGTCCACCAGCTCCGCGTCGGTCACCAGCGCCTCCACCAGGTGGGGGCCGGGCGTGCTCAGCGGGTTGTTGGCGGACGCGAGGCTGATGAGCAGCGTGCCCCGGTCCGTGCGCCGGGGTTCGCGGGTGCTGGCCAACTCATACTGACGGTAGGGGCCGCGCGGGTCCTGCGGGTTGTAGTCCACGTACCAGTGCACGACGATGCGGTCGTCCACGTCCGGGTCCTCGACGGCCACCTCGAAGGTGAGGTCGCAGCCGTCCGCGCCGAAGTCCGAGATGAAGCGCTGCTGGGGGGCCACCAGGCTGTCGATGATGCGCGGCGGCCGGTTCATGAACTCCGGCACGGCGTCCAGCAGCGTGTCGTCCTGGGGGATGAGGCAGCCGGACGCGGCGCAGCCCGCGGCCATCAGCAGCCACAGCTCTCGTCTCCAGGAGTATCGCCGCGTCGTCGCTTCCATCATCCGGACGGGCTGCTCTCCTAGAGCAGCTCGTCTCCCTCCTCGGGGGGCAGGGGCCGCCCTGACTTCTCCGCTTCCAGCTTCTCCAGATGCCGGAAGATGGTGCGCGGGTCCACTCCCAGGTCCTTGGCCGTCTTGGTGCGGTTCCCGTTGTTCCGGGCGAGCACCTCGTTGATGTAACGCTTCTGGAATTCTTCCTTGGCCTGGAGCAGCGGCATGATGGGCTCCAGGTTCTCCGGCTTCAGGTCCAGGTCATCCGGCCCCAGGAGCGGCTTGTCCGCGAGCACCACCGCCTTCTTGAGCCGGTTCTCCAGCTCGCGGATGTTGCCCGGCCAGCCGTACTTGCGCATGGACACGGTGGCGGAGGGGGTGAAGCCGCGGGCCTTGGAGCTGAACTCGCGGGCGTACTTCTGGAGGAAGAAGCGGCCCAGCACCACCACGTCCTCGCCGCGCTCGCGCAGGGGCGGCAGCTTCAGCGTGACGACGTTGAGGCGGTAGTAGAGGTCCTCGCGGAAGGTGTTCTTCTTCACCTCGTCCTCGAGCACCTTGTTGGTGGCCGCCACCACACGGATGTCCACCGGCTCGCCGCGGTTGTCGCCGACCTTGTAGACGACCTTCTCCTGGAGCGCGCGCAAGAGCTTCACCTGGAGCTGCAACGGCATCTCCCCGATTTCGTCCAGGAAGAGCGTGCCGCCAATGGCCGCCTGGAACTTGCCGGCCTTGGTGGCCACCGCGCCGGTGAAGGCACCCTTCACGTGGCCGAACAGCTCGCTCTCCAGCAGGTTCTCTGGAATCGCGCCGCAGTTGATGGTGATGAAGGGGCCCTTCGCACGCGTCGAGCGGCGGTGGATTTCCCGCGCGATGAGCTCCTTGCCGGTGCCCGTCTCACCGGTGATGAGCACGGAGATGTCCGTGGGCGCGATCTTGTCGATGCGCTTGTACACGTCCCGCATGCCCTGGCACGCGCCGACGATGTCGCCATAGCGCTGGTCCTCCAGTTTGCGGCGCAGCTCGGTGTTGTCGAGCTTGAGGTCGCTCACCAGCATCGCGTTCTGGAGGATGAGCGACGCCTGCGCCGCGAAGATGGTGAGCATGTCCGCGCTCTTGGGCTCGAACCGGTTCACCAGCCGGTCATTGCCCACGTAGAGGACACCGAAGAGGTCGCCCTTCTGCATCAGCGGCACGCACATGACGGAGTGGACGCGCAGGTTCACCACCGACTCGCTCTTGTTGAACTCCGGCGAGTCCAGCGCGTCCGCGACGATGAGCGCCTTCTGCTCCTTCACCACCTTGGCGATGATGGAGTCGGAGATCTTGTCCTTCTCCACCGCGTCCTCGATGTTCTCCCGGGACACGTTGCGCGCCACCTTCACGCGCGGGTCCCCGTTCTCCATCAGGATGAGGAAGCCCTTGTCGGCGCGCGTCACCTCGATGGCCTCGTCCATCAGGCCCTCCAGGAGGCGCTCCAAGTCGTAGAGCCCCAGCAGCCGCTCGCTGAACGCGGTGAGCCGGCGCAGCAGCAGCAGCTCGCGGCCGGGGACGCCGGGCAGCTCGGAGGTGTGCGAGTCGGGGTTGGACGTGTGAATCAGCTCGCGCGGAGGGGACGCGGGGAGCGGCGGCGCACGGGGCGCGTCGTCCCGGGCGAAGATCAGCTCGGTGTGGCCCACGCGGACCACGTCGCCGGTGGAGAGCGCATGGGCGTCGCGCTTCTTGCCGTTGACGTGAAAGGTGGCGCCCAGGCTGCCCACCTCGTAGCGCGTGCCGTCGAAGGTGACGTGCAGGGCGCTGGCGGGCACGGAGGTGTCCTCCAGCGGGATGTCGTTGTCCGGGCCCCGGCCAATGCTGGTGAGACGCTTGTGCAGGGAGACTGCGCGGACCTTGCCATCGGGGGTGCGGACGGTGAGGCTGGCCATGGCTTCACGTACCTGGAGGGAGTCTCCGTCAGAAGGAGAGCGTGAGACCGGCGCCGAGTCCGCCGGAGGTCGGGTAGATGCCCACGCGCGTGTACGTCTTCGGTGCCGTCGCGCGGGCGGAAGTGGAGCGGGGGAGTGGCTCCGCGGGTTGTTCGGCGCGAGGCTCCACCGTGCTGCGGACCACCTGGTCCTCGTGGTGGAACAGCGCGTCCACCACGCCCACGGCGTAGACGGCGTAGAAGCCCGCGGCCGATGACAGCTTGAGCAACTGCCATGCGTCGCGCTGCCTGGCCCGGTTGGTGGGGATGTAGCGGACGGTGACGGAGGCCCGGCCGTCCGGGGCCAGCACGTTGTCCAGGTCGATGGTGCGCTCTTCGAAGAGCCCTTCGTAGGCGAAGAAGGAGATGATGCTCGTCACCGCCAGCACACCTTCGGTGGCGGCGAAGACGATGCCCAGACTGGTGCGGCCCTGCTGGAACTGGCCGGCGCCGAAGGGGACGAAGTTGACCAGGAAGTTGCGCTTCTCCACCGTGCGCACCGTCACCTGGGACGCCAGCTCCTCGGCGCGGCGGCGCTGCACCTCGGCTTCCAGGCGCTCGCGCTCGCGGCGCTCGGCCTCCGCCTTCTCGCGCTCCTGACGCAGCCGCCGCTCCTGGCGCAGGAAGTCCAGCTCCGTGTCCATGTCCTCCTTGAGCGTGTCGAAGAAGGCCACCGCGGGCGGCGGGACGACGAAGGGGTCCAGGCTGAAGTCCGGATCCAACCGGAGCAGCGCGCGCAGGTGGCGGCGGGCGTCGTCGGTGCGGCCCAGGTTGAAGGCCGCCAGGCCCGCGAGCTTGTGCAGCTCCGCCAGGTCGTCCTCGTCCAGGCCGCCCCGGTCGATGCGCGACGCCGCGCGGTCCATCACCTCCGCGTACTTGCCGTACTCGAAGCTGGCGCGCAGCGCGGCGACCTCCGGGTCACCGGCGTCCTGGGCGAACGTGGCGCCCGGAGCGAGCAGCATCATCGCCGTGAGCAAGAGCGGGAGGCAGCGGCTCATTCTGGGCGGAGGCTCCCGCGCAGGGTGGTGGGTTCGCCCGGCCGCAGATGCACCACCCGGCGCTCCGGCACGTAGCCCGGGTGGGAGACCTCCACCACCACGGTGTGCTGGAAGCCCGCGGGGCCTCGCGGAGAGCGGACCTCGAAGGGCGTCTTCACGCTGTCCTCCGCGGAGCGGAACTCGTCGCCCACGCGCACCAGCGCGCCCGCGGGCTCGAAGTCGACCGACAGGCGGGACGCCTTGGGCTGGGCGCGCAGGTGGAAGACGTTGTCGCCGTCCGGCTGCACGTCGATGGTGTCCACCACGTCCTCGCAGTAGTCGCAGGAGATGGTGACGGTGTGCCGGCCCGGTGTCACCTCCACGTCGTGCTTCTGGAGCGGCTGGGCGCTGGCCGCGCCGTCATCCACGCGGATGCTGCCATAGGGGCGCACCAGGATGGACACAGGCAGCTTGCGCACCAGCGGCTTGCGCGGTGCTTCCTCGTCCTCGCCCGCAGGGCGTGTGCCCATGCTGCGAACGGTGCCGCCCACGGCCGGCGTGCCATCCGTCCGCGGCGACAGGCCTCCCGGTGCCGTCGTGCCCTTGACCGCGCGCGAGGCCGGGCGGGGCGGCTGCGACGTGCCAGGGCCGGGACGCCCGGCGCTCTCCTTCGGGGCCGGGGTGGTGTCGGGAGGCGCGACGGTGGCGAGCGGCTCGGAAGGTGGGGCCGGAGGCAGCGTGGCCGCGACCTGTCCGGGCGTGGTGGCGTCGGGCGGGGTGGTGGCTTCGGCGTCGTTCGCGTGGCGGGCCTTCCAGCCGCCCAGTCCCAGCAGTCCGGCGGCGGCCACGCCCACGCCCAGACGCAGCCCCCGGCGGCGCCACGTCTTGATGCGCTGGGCGCGCTGGATGCCCTTGAGGAGCGCCAGCGCCCGCGCGTTGGTGGTGTCCAGCGCTAGCACCTGGTTGAGACTGGCCAGGGCGCGCGGGGTGCGCTTCTCCGCGAGCTGCCGCTCGCTGCGCTCCAGCAGGGTGGCGACGATGCGCTGACGGGCCAGCTTCCGGTACGACGGTGGGTCCGCGAAGTACGATACCAGCTCCTCGCCCACGCGGGCGAAGCCCAGGCCGGCCAGGTAGTCCGCCAGGGCGTCCCGCAGCCGGGCCGCGTCAGGGTAGCGCCGCTCCGGGTCGCGCTGCAGGCAGATGGCGCAAATGTCCGCCAGCTCGTCCGACAGCGCGGGCACGCGCCGGCGTGCGTCCTCGTAGTCCCCGTCCAGGATGCGCTTGAGCGTGGCGGTGGTGTTGGGCGCGCTGAAGGGCAGCCGTCCCGTCATCGCCGCGTAGAACATGATGCCCACGCTGAAGACGTCCGCCGTGGGGCCCGCCTCCAGGCCTTCGATGATCTCCGGGGCCATGTGGGCCGGCGAGCCCACCAGCGTGCCGGTGACGGTCATCCGCTCCTCGATGTCCATCAGCCGCGCGATGCCGAAGTCCATGAGCTTGAGGACGCCGTCCTCGCGCACCATGACGTTCTCCGGCTTGAGGTCGCGGTGGATGACGCCGGACTCGTGCGCGTGCGCCAGCGCCGCGGCCAGCTCGTGGATGACCATGGCCGCCAGCTCCGGCGGGTCCATGGGCCCCTCGTCCAGGAACGTCTTCAGCGTCTGCCCGCGGATGTACTCGGTGACTATGAACGCGTCCTGGGCGTCCGCGGCGGAGAAGTCGAAGACCTCCAGGATGTTGGGGTGGTGCAGCTTCGCCACCGCGCGGGCCTCGCGGGCCAGCCGCCGGCGGGACTCGTCCTTGCCGGCCAGGTGCGGGTGCAGCACCTTCACCGCGACTTCACGGTCCAGGGCGGTGTCGAGCCCTTTGTACACGACGCTCATGCCCCCCGAGCCCAGTTGCTCGAGGATGCGGTAGCGACCGATATGGCGGCCGACGAGCGTCGTCATGGCGGTTTGGCGGTCCCCTCAGTCCCCGAAGCTGATGCCCATGCTCTTGGTGAAGCGCACCAGCTCACCCGCCGGATCCACCCGGCGCTCCTTGCGCGACTCGCTCAAGGGTACCGCGATGATTTCGCCCGCGCGCAGGGCCACCATGTGGTCCCACTGGCCCGCGCTCACCAGGTCCAGCACCTTGCACCCGTAGCGAGTGGCGAGTACCCGGTCCGCCGCGCTGGGGCTGCCCCCGCGCTGGAGGTGGCCCAGCACCGTCACGCGAATCTCCGCCTCGATGTGCCGGGCCAGCAGGTCGGCCAGCACCTTCCCCGAGCCGCCGAGCCGCACCACGCCCCGGCCGGGAATGGCCTCCGCCGTGTCCAGCACGGCCAGCTCGCCACCTTGGGGGAACGCGCCTTCGGAGATGGCGATGATGGAGAAGCTGCGACGGCGGGTGGAGCGGCGGCGGATCTTCTCCACCACGGACTCCACGCTGTACGGAATCTCCGGAATCAGGATGACGTCCGCGCCCCCGGCGATGCCGCTCTCCAGGGTGAGGAAGCCGGCGTGGCGGCCCATGATCTCCACGACCATCACCCGGTCATGGGCCTCGGCGGTGGAGTGCAGGCGGTCGAGCGCCTCGGTGACGATGAGCCGCGCGGTGTCGAAGCCGAAGGTCTGATCCGTCCCGGACAGGTCGTTGTCGATGGTCTTCGGACAGCCGACCACCTTGAGCCCCTTCTCCACGAGCCGGTGGGCGATGGACAGCGTCCCGTCGCCGCCCACGGCGATGAGCCCGTCCAGGCCCAGCTCCTCGCAGCGGAGCAGGACCTGATCGGACACGTCCCGCTCCACCCAGTGGCCATCCTCACGGGTCGCGTAGCTGAAGGGGTTGGCCTTGTTGGACGTGCCCAGGATGGTGCCGCCCTTGGGGAGGATGCCGCGGGTGTCCTCCTCGGTGAGCGGGTGGGCGAGCCCTGGCTCCACCAGCCCCATGTAGCCGTTCTCGATGCCCACGAACTCGTAGCCGAATTCGTGCGTGCCCCGCTTCACGAGGCCGCGAATGAGTGCGTTGAGGCCGGGGCAGTCGCCACCGCCGGTCAGGACTCCAAGTCTCATGGGACGGGGCATACAGGTCGGACGCGGGTGTCAGAGGGAGGGTGCTTCACCATGACAGAAACGTCGGACCTGATTGTAGGGGGGGGCCCCCGGGGGTGCAACGCGTGAATCACCGGCCAGGGCTGATTCGCGAGTGGAAACGGGCGTTTTCCTCAGTCCCGCTTCAGGCGGCGGCGCGAGGCCACCCGGTCCAGCAGGGCCTGGAGCCGAGGCTCCGGCTTGTCGGGAAGCGCCCTATCTGTCGGTGACTGTAGGGGCATGGCCTTCGCGAGGCCATAGAGCTCGATCAGCCGCTCCTTGAGCAGCTCGCTGTCCGGGCGTTCCTGGACCGCGCGCCGGTAGCAAGCCGCGGCGCCCGCATAGTCGCCCAGCGCGAAGAGGCGCTCGCCTTCCTGGACGGGGGAGGAAGGGCCCACGGGGAGGGGGATGCTGGCCTTGGCCCGGGCGGCTTCGAGCACCTCCAACTCCGCGGGTTGGAGCAGCTCGCGCGCGTTGGCGAGCTTGAGGGCGAGCACCTCGTCGTGCGGGAAGGCCCGCACCAGCGACTCGTACAGGCCGAGCGCTTCGGTGAGCTCGCCGCGGCGCAGGGCGCGATCGGCACGTGACTCCATGTCGGCCCTGGCGGCGGGGTTCATCTCCCGGGCAGGTTACCCGCGCCGCGCGGGGATGTCACAACGAACACGCAGGGAGACGCCGCGACAAAGCTCGGATTCCGGGAGGCCACACGCTGTGTCGGAGTGGCCGACACTCAGGCACGGATTCCAGGAGGCTGGATGTGCGGTGCATGTCGCGCGCGCAGACGCCCGAGGCGAGGGCGGCCACCGCGACTGCGAGGAGACGGGGTGCCCCGGGCTATTTCGCCTCGGTGCGGCGGAAGAACACGTCCGTGTTTTCGTTGGTCAGGTCTTCCAGCCAGGCCACATAGCCATGTCCTCCGCCGCTGGAGGCGAAGACACGTGGCGCGGAAGAGCGCGTCGGCGTGTTGCTCAGGTTCGTCACGGGCGTGAACGACGCGCCCAGGTCATCGCTGGCCCGGTAGAAGATGTCGACCGAGCCGGCGGTGGTGTTCTCCCACGCGACGCGCAGATGCGATTGGGCTGCGGAGAGGCTGACGGAGCCGGAGTATCCCGGGGTGAGGCTCAGGTTGCGTGGCGCGGAGAACGTGGCCCCCTGGTCGTTGCTGGCGCGCAGGAGGATGTCGAAGTTGCCGGGGCTGTCGTCCTGCCACGCCACGAAGACGTGCTGACCCGAGATTTCGAGGTCCGGCGCGAGCGCGAAGCCTTGGCTCCCACTCATGGCTTGGGTGGGCTCAAAGCTCGCCCCCCGGTCGGTGCTGCGGCGGTAGAGGATGGTGCAGGTGTCCGGGAAGAGGTCGTCGCATTCCTCCCAGACCACGTGGACCTTCTGGTCCTTGACGGCGATGCGGGCGAGCAATGACGGCTGCCCCGGGCCCTCGCCGGCACTGAGGTTGAGACGCGGTGCGAAGGCTGTTCCCTCGTCGGGGCTGGTCCTCATGTACACGTCGGGCCGGTCATCCGCGTCGATGTTGTCACCCACCATGTAGACGCGATTGTTGGACGCGGTCATCTCCGTCACCCCGGTGCCATGACGGTCGTCCAGCGCCAGTGTGGGGCCGAAGGTCCGCCCCTTGTCGTGACTCGCGCGGAATTGCTGGGTCGCGGACCGCGGGCCGGTGAGCTCGGTCCATGTCACGTACACATCGCTGTTCTCGGCCGCGAGCCGGGGCGAAAATCCGTGCGCGGCCAGGGTCACCGCGGGGTCGAAGTTCCTTCCGTTGTCGTGGCTCACGCGGAACTGGATGCCCTGGTCGTGCCAGGCGACGTAGACCTTCTTTCCCTCCGCGACCACGGTGGGGAGGTAGGCGGACCCGGTGTTGTTGCTCAGCCTCAGGGGCGGCTCGAAGCTCTTTCCCTGGTCCGAGCTCCTGCGCAGGTAGACGTGGGTGACGTCCAGGGAAGATGTATCACTCCACACGATGTAGACGTTGCTGTCGGCGACGGCTGTCTGGAATTCGAAGTTGAAGGTGGGCGTCCCGCTCAAATTCAGCACCGGACCGAAGGTCTCCTGGAATCGTGCCGGAACTTCCTGAGCCGCCGCACTCCTGGAGAGCAGCACGGTTCCGAACAGCACACCCCTGAGACATCGGCTCATCGCGCTCGCCATGTTCCCCGTCCCCCTCTCACCAAAGGCGAGGCGGAGGAATAGGCGCTGGCCACGTGTGGTGTCACTGAACGGGGGCGCTGTTCGCATGGAAATGGCGAACAGGGAGACGCCCTGGAAAAGGAGGGGCGAGTTCGCCATGGGATGCCTTGACGGGAAGCTGGCAGCCCCGGCCCGTTCGCGTGCCTGTGCTCCTTCAGGACGGCGGAGCCCGTGCGCGTTCGAGTCGCCCGAAGGGACGTCCGGCGTTCCTACCCTCTTGGCTGAACCCATTCAGCAGAGGGATTCGTCATGTTCCACCCAGCACGACACCGGCACTCCATCCACTGCATCCTGCCGCCTTACCTGGCTCGCTCCATCGCGCAGAACGGCACCAGCGATCAACGTGAGCGTGTCCTGCGGACGCTTTCCACGGATTCGACGTTCCGTGCGCTCCGGCTCGCGGGAAGCAGAACGACGCCATCGACGCTCGTCACCCGTCCCAGGGCCATGATGGTGGAATCCGCGCTGCATCGGACCATCTTCGATTTGAGGAACAGTGAAGCGTTTCCTGGCACGCCCGTTCGCTTCGAGGGACAGGAGGCGACGGACGACATCGCCGTCACTGAGGCCTATGACGGCCTGGGAGACACCTACAACTTCTTCTGGGAGATTTTCGGGCGCAATTCCATCGACGGGGATGGGATGCCGCTGCAGGCCTTCGTCCATTACGGGAACGCCTACGACAACGCCTTCTGGGATGGGCGGCGCATGGTGTTCGGTGATGGGGACGGCGACCTCTTCAACCGCTTCACGATCTGCCTGGACGTCATCGCGCACGAACTCGCGCACGGTGTCACTGAGGACGAGGGACCGCTCTGGTATTTCCGCCAGGCGGGCGCGCTCAACGAGTCCATGTCCGACGTCTTCGGCTCCCTGGTGCGCCAGATGAAGCTCAATCAGAAGGTGGATGCGGCGGACTGGCTCATCGGCAAGGGCCTCTTCACCGGCAACGTGGAAGGGGTCGCGCTGCGCTCCATGAAGAATCCGGGGACGGCCTTCGATGATGACGTGCTGGGCAAGGACCCTCAGCCCGGGCACATGAAGGACTACGTCCGTACGTGGGAGGACAACGGGGGTGTGCACATCAACTCCGGAATCCCCAACCGGGCGTTCTACCTGGTTGCGTCGCAACTGGGCGGCTACGCCTGGGAGCGGGCGGGGCGCATCTGGTACGACGCCATTCGCGACTCACACATCAAGCCCGACATGGGCTTCCTCGACTTCGCGCGCATCACCGTGATGTCCGCGACGCGCTTGTTCGGCGCGGGAGAGGAGGAGGACGCGGTCCGGGAGGCCTGGGAGCAGGTGGGCATCCGCGTCGCCCGGACGGGTGTCCGCATGCCCGCGTTCGTCGGCGCCGTCCCCCAGCCCTCGGCACAAGCGGGGCGCGCCCCCAGGGCGTAGGGGCTGCGTCGCGGCTGCCATGCGCATCGAACTCAAACGCGAAGGTGGGCCGGCCTACTTCCCTGGGCTGGCTCGGCCAAGAGTCGTGGACCTGACAAGCCTGCCACCAGAGCAGGCGGAGGCGCTGCGGCAAAGCGTCCAGGCCGCCCGCTTCTTCGAACTGCCTCCCGTTGTGGGCACCCTGCCTCCAGGCGCCGCGGATGCCCGCCGGTTCACCCTGACCGTGGAGGAGGAGGGGCGGCGGCATACCGTCCAGTTCATCGAGCCCGTGGAGGAGCCACGGCTTCATGACCTGCTGGAACAGGTGACGAAGGCGGAGAGGGCGCAGCGCCGCGGCGCTCGGCCAGGCACGCCTGGGTGAGGCACCGTGCCTGGTCGAAGACAGCGATTGGCCGGCGTGCCCGGGCAGGTATTCTCCCCGCGATGCGTATGAACCGTTCCCTGGTCTTCTGCCTCCTGCTGACCGCCTGCGCGACCACGCCGCGCGAACCCGCCTCCGTTGCGGAGGCGTATGCCCGCGCCCTCGATGAAGGACGTGTCGGGGACGCGTTCGCGCTGACGGTGGGTGGGCCCGAGGAGGAGGCGGCGTTCCTGGAGCGCTATTCGGATCCCGGGGCTCGCAGCGCGAGGGCCGCGGACGTCCGCGCCGGCGCGCCGCTCCTGGAAGCGCGAGCGCCCTCCCTGACGGTCGCGCAGTCCCCCCAGGGGTGGCGTGTCGTCGAGGCCCGGCCCGCGGATGTGCCTCGGGCCGCCCTTCGCCAGTTCATCGACAGCGTGGAGGCCCGTGACTGGAAGGCCGCCTGGGGCCAGCTCGCCGGGCCTTTGCGAGCGCGCTACACACCGGAGCGCCTTCGCGAGGATTTCGAGCGCGAGCCGCTTGCGAAGGAGCGTCTCCGCCGTGCCCGGCTCGCACTCAATACGCATGTCCGCGTTGGCGCGGGTGAGGCCGTGTTCCCGCTGGGCGACGAACGCGCCGTTCGGCTGGTGCTCGAAGAGGGGGAGTACCGGATCGCGGCGCTCGAGTGAGGCCAGCGCCCATGCTCAGCGCGTGAACTCCAGCGCCAGCTTCTCCAGCAGTTCCTTCGTGCCCGCTTCGCGGCCGCGGATCGCGTCCTGTCCGCCCTCGAAGTACGCGCCCTGCTCGGTATAGGACATGCGCGTCTTGTCGCCCTCGGCGGTGAACTGCACCGTCACCAGCGACGAGGAAATGCGCTTGCCTGCGATGGTCATCGTGTAGGCGAAGACGATGCGCTCGTTGGGGATGATGTCCGTGTAGAGCGTGTCGTTGCCAATCTCCGGGCCTCCCTGGAACCGGAAGACACCGCTCTCGCGGCCTCCCGCCTGGAAGTTGAGCTCGTAGTGGCCAACCTCCCAGCCCTCGCCCTCGACGAACCAGCGGCGGCGGATCTCAGGGTTCTCAAACGCGTTGAACACGCGGGGAACGGGGGCGTTGAAGGCGCGGTCGATGGTGAAGGTGCTGTGAACGACGGTCATGGTTTGTCTCCAGAGGGTGGGGTGGGTTCTTCGGAAAGCAGGGCTTCGAGCCGATCGAACTTCCGCTCGATGAGGCTCTTTCGATCGGCAATCCATTGCTCGGCCACCCGGAAGCCCTTGGGCTCCAGCCGGCACGAGCGCACGCGGCCCACCTTCTCGGTCGTCACGAGGCCGCTCTCCTCGAGCACCTGAAGGTGCTGGACGACGGCCGCGAGCGAGATGCCAAGCGGCTTGGCGAGCGCACTCACCGAGGCGGGTCCATTGCCCAGGGTTTCGACCATCGCTCGGCGCGTGGGGTCCCCCAGGGCGTGGAAGACCCGGTCGATGTCCGATTGGTTAGGCACGGACTTAAGTATTGAGAGGCGGGGTTTGATTGTCAAGCCGATGCTTAAGTATTGGCGGAAGTCGATGAGCCTGGCCGCCCGCTCGGGCTGGGTGCGCGGGGCAGGGCGTTACGGCGGGGCGGGCACGTAGAGCCGGCTGGGCGTGCCCTCGTAGTCGATGACGCGCTCGAAGCGCATTCCGCTGCGCTCCGCGACGCGGAGGGAGGCCCCATTGTCCGGGTGGATGATGGCGACCACGGGCACGTCGGGCAGGTGACGCTGGGCCAGCATCAGGGCCGTGCGGGCCATCTCCGTCGCATACCCGGTGCCCCAGGTCCGGGGCGTGAAGCGATAGGCGAGGTTCAGCACCGTGCGTCCTTCGAGCGCCTTGTGGCGCACGCCACCGAAGCCCACGACGTCACCAGGGGCTTCGCGCCGCGCCACCACCCAGTAGCCCACGCCGTGACGGGACCAGTCGTCCAGCCACAGCGCCAGTTGCTTCCTCGCGACTTCCAACGAGGGCATGGGGCCGGAGACGCTGAACCGGTTCGTCTCCGGATCCGCATGCAGGGCGAACACATCATCCAAATCGCTGTCGCGCACGGCGCGAAGCAGCAGGCGTTCCGTGGCGATGTGCTGAAATACCTGGAGCATGGCTATCAGGGGGCGTTGTGACTAACCGGCCGCGAGCGCCGGTGGCGCCGGGATGGCCGGGTGGCCTGCGAACAGGGCGCCGAGGATCGCCGCTGCGCCCAGGGCGTGGAAACCTCCCACCCATGACGGAGGCATCCACGCCACGCCAGCTCCAGCGAGGAACGCCACCACCGCGAGCGCGGAAGACAGGCGCCAGGCCCAGCGCTTGTGACGGAACAGGAACACCGTCGCGACAGCCAAGGTCAGCCCGTACAGCAGCAGCGCCGCGGACAGGGCCCCTGACACCTCGGCGGCCATGAGCCCGGCAAGCACCAGGTAGGGGACCATCAGCGACTGGGCGATGGCGGCCCCTGCGATGAATCCGCTTCTGCGCTGAGAAGGCTCGGAGGGAGTGTCGCTCACGCTGCAAAAGTATCGCGTCGGAATTCCGATGCGCCAGCGTGATGCGCGTTCCAACCGGCGGCCTCGGCCGCATGCCCCGCGGGATACTGCAACGCGGTGGAGCAGGAGTTGCGCTGCGAGCAGACGCCGTATGGCGACCACTACGCGCTCTTTCAGCTGACGTACTCCTGCAAGGACCCGGTGACCTGCCAGCAGCGGCGGTGTCAGCACCTCAAGGCATGACAGGGCCGCGGATGCGCCCCCCACCGGTGTCGTAGCGGCCATCCGGCACGTTCACCGAATGCCCCCGGCGTTTGATCGCGGCACCGGCGGCGCCGCCAGTCGACGCACCGAGTCCACCACACGCTCCCGCGGGTTCGCCGGGCTGGCCAAAGCCTCCGCCATCCCCGCCGAGCATGTCGTACGAGCCATCGCCCCTGTAGTCACCCGTCCGGCCGCCTTGGCCTCCCGCGGTGCCGCCGGCCCTGCCTGGTTCGCCGGTGCGCACGCCGTTGTCCTGGCCGCAATACGCCAGCTCTTCCGAACCGCTGAGGGCGCTGGCGCCTTCGCCCCCCGCGCCTCCGACGAAGCCTGCGCCGCCGCCACCGCCCGCGTTTCGGTTGCACCCGGACCCGCCGGCACCACCACCGCCGCCGCCCCAGATGTTGCCGCGATTGGTGAGGATGGCTGGAACCGTGAGCTCAATGGCCGGGCCTCCCGGCAGCCCGTCGCGATTGCACGAGCGGGGACGGCCTCCGCTTCCGCCATTGCCTCCCGAGCCGCCGTTGCCTCCGGCGCCCACGATGTTCGCATGGTTGTTGATGCGGACCGTTGAACCCGAAGGGAGCGCGCCCGTCGTGAGCGCTGGCGCCTGAGGCGAGAGCGCCCCCAGATTGGCGTTCACGTCCACCCTGACCGCCACGGGATGGCTGGGACGCCCCACCGCCTGCGCGACGTCCAGGTGGGTCGTCTCCCGAGCGATCACGAGGTTCAGCCGCGCCTGGGACAGTGGAATGCTTCCGCTGAAGGGCTCGGAGCGGCTCAGGTGGGACAGGAAGGGGACTTCGCCGAACTGGGACAGGAAGTACTCCTCCACCTGCGTCATGGTGTTGCAGCCACCGCCAGGCCACGACAAGACACGGGCGCCGGTCGCGCAGCCCAGCGTGGTGCTGGCGTACGGCTGATGATGTGTGGCGGGTTGGGGTGGAACCACCTGCACCTTGCTGGGATCCACACCCTGGACGGTTGACGCCTGGCTCGAATAGCTGACCAGCCGGAGGATGCTCACGTTGCTGGCGTAGGGACCGGTCACCGTCACGTGCGAGGGCTTGTACGAGACAATGCCAATCTGGATGTTGGGGAGGTTCTCATCCATCACCAGGGTGTAGGTCCCTCCGTCGTAATTGCTGAGCAGCAGGACATGCCCCGGCTCGGCGTTCACCGTGAAGGTGTTGCTGACGGCGACGGGCGTGGAACCGCCGGCCGTCATGTACCGGAGCTCGTAGGTCCCTCCGCGGCTGGGGGCGGAGAAGGACAGCAGGCCCACCGCGCCAGGTGGCACGTCCTGCCGGGTCAGGTGCGCGGAGTCCGGAGCGCCCTTCTTGAACAGGCCGACCCAATCCCCCGAGGGCCGGTTGGCGGGCGCGGCCCAGGCCAGCGTCAGGAGCGCCCCCGCTGCATACACGCCGTTGTTCGTCGCGAGCACATGGCCGGAGCAGTTGTCCTGTGGCGGCGCCGCGGCACCCTCCGATGGCGCTCCCACGGGCGACGGACCTTCCGGGGGCGACGCGCTCCCCTCCAAGGCGCCACTGTCCGGTCCCGGCGCGCATGACATCAGCCATCCGGCCAGGACCCAGGTCATTCGACGCGTCCGACTTCCGCCAATGCCATTCATGCGTGGTCTCCCAGGGCTGGGGGCAGTTCTGTTTCGGGAACGGATAGGCTGATTATTCAGGTCTCGCTCGAAATGCGAATCGCACGAATGTCCTTGCGAGCGAGCGCTTTCGGACAGCCGGATTCGGCACGCCGGGTCCGTCTCCATCTTCAGCGCAGCCCCGCAGGGCCACACGCCGTGCGTTGAGGCCGCGAGGCCCCCGGCTGCCGGGCGGGCGCGGGCGTGGGGGGATGACTATGATGCCCCGGTGCACGCCACCTTCCTGGCCGTCGGACTGCTGACGCTGCCGGGCGCGCTCGGAACGGAGCTGCGCCGGGATGGCTATTCGTTTCGCCCACCGAAAGGCTTCCACATGGTGCGGTGGGAGCAGTACGCCGGCTCGCGCGTGGGCGCGGTGGCGCTGGACCCGGACGCGCCGCGCGCCTTGTCGGCGGCCCTCACCGACGGAGAGGGCCCGGACGCCGCCACGCTGCTCGTGTCCGTGGTGGGGCGCGGCTTCAGCGCGAGCCCCTCTGACCGGGAAGAGTTCGCGTCCGCGGTGATGCAGCACTACCAGCGCGAGCTGGGGCTCTCGCTTGCCGCGGAACGCGTGGAGCGCCTGGGCGGGGTGACACCGCGTGTGGAGGTGCTGGGGACGCTGCGCGAGGCGGGGCAGGTCCGCACGGTGCTCGTCGCGGGCCTGGCCTCGGAGGGGGAGCACGCCGTGGTGATGGTCAGCGCGCCCGCGGTGCGGTGGCAGGCGCTGGAGCCGCAAGTGCGCGCCTCGCTGGAGACCTTCCGCCACGAGCCGCCGAGCGCGGGTGGCCCCGTCCCACGCCGGGTGCTGGGCGCGCTGGCGGGAACCCTGGCCGGGGCGCTGGTCGTCTCGTACACGGCGTGGCGCCGGCGGCGGCTGCGCCACGCGGCGGGCAACGCCACGTCGTAGCCGCGCGTGGACGGTCAGTGCACGGAGAGGAACACCCGGGCCTGCGGGATTCCGCGTGAGACGGTATCGAAGTCGCGGAAGAAGCTGTTTCGCTCGAAGAAGGTGAAGCTGGCGCCCAGGCCCAGGTTGGCGAACAACGGCACGTCCAGCAGCAAGGTGCCCTCATGCACCAGGTGGTTGCCGTCCGCGCCGTTGAGCGTGTGCAGCCACGTGCTGCCCGCGTGCAGCTTGAGGTACTCCCAGGGCCAGCGCCCGTAGGACGCCTCGAAGTGGAAGCCCAGGCCCGGGCCGTAGTCGTAGTCGCGGCCCACCTTGTCCGCGTACTCGGAGGTGATGCCCGCGAGCACCACGCCTCGCAGATGAAGCGCCAGGCGCAGCTCACGGCCCTCGTGCGTCAGGTACCGGTACACGAGCCCCGCGCCGATCGACTGACCGCCCAGCTCGTAGGCCTGCGTGTCGTTGTAGTCGAAGTGCTGGAAGGCGCCGAGCAGCACGCGCTCGTTCCCACCGTTCTCCAGCGGGAGCATCGCCAGCGCGCCCTTCACCTCGGCGCGGCTGATGAGTCGGTTTTCGCCGGTGGTGAACTGCACGCCCATGTTGAAGGCGTCGAAGGGCGCGTCCACCGGGAAGCGCAGGGCGTCGCCGTAGCGCAGGTCCAGCTCCGCGAAGAACTGGTTCAGCGTCGTGCCCGCGTCGATGTTCAGGTAGCCGGTGCGCGTCAGCACGGCGAACACGGGCGGTTGCCAGTCCTCCGGGGTGGGCGCGCTGCGCCAGGCATCCCCGCGCACCACGCGGTTGACGCCTCGGATGGGATTGAGCAGCCCCGCGCTCACCTCGCGGGCGACGCGCCGGGTTCCCGTGGCGCGCTGGTCCAGCAGCATGGAGGACAGCCGGTAGATGACCTCTCCATGGGCCCACCCACCCATCGTGGTGTTGATGAGGTCGTTGTAGGAGGGCAGGTGGTTCTCGCCGAACAACTCCCACTGGAGGCTGCCCACCAGGGTGAAGCCCATGGCGCCCCAGTAGTTGAAGCCGTGGTCCCGGGCGGCGTTGAAGTACGTGCTGCCGTGGTAGGGGTGCGCGAACTGATTGGTACTGAAATCATCCTTGTCCCAGACGAACCCTCTCTCGAGGTTCGTTCGCCATGCGTCCAGGCCGACCCGGGCAAAGTCCTTGTTCATGATGTAGCGGTTGAAGCCCCACACCGTGAGGTTGATGGCCGTCACTTCACTCAGGGCCCACCAGAACTGGCGGGGCCGAGGAGGGAGGGCGGCGCCTTCCTCGTCTTCGTCCTCGGCGCGTGGCGCATCCGCGGGTAGCTCCGCCGCCTGGGCGAGCGAGGGCAGCAGGGACACCAGCAGCGCCACCTTCCGCCACCGCGCCGCGGGTCCGCGCCGGCCGCACCGCTGGCTGTGACGCATGCCGGCTCCCCCACCCGAAGGGCGAAGATGGGGACCCCGCGCGCGGCGCGACCATGGACCGCCGGCGCAGGCCCGCGTCGGTGGGTGGACGGACCGCCCGGTCGCCTGCCTGGCGCGGGACATGAGGCTGCACGTCCGTCGGAGGGCGCGGTGGGGTAGGGTGCGCCGCATCCATGTTCGCCTTCATCCTCGCAGCGGTGCTCACGCAGTCGCCGGTCGTGCCGGCGGAGCCGAGCCCGCCTCCCGCACCAGGCACCCCCGAAGCCGTGCCCGCCGTGCCCTCGAGCACGCTGCCACCCGCCACGCATGAGCTGTTCCAGCGCATCGAGGGGCAGGTCGCGCAGGTGCGCATCATCGAGCGGCGCTCCGGCACGCGCTCGTCCATCGGCTCGGCCTTCTTCGTGTCGGCCGCCGGGCACGCGGTGACGAACTACCACGTGATTTCCGACGTGGTCATCCACCCGGAGGACTACACGGCGGAGCTGGTCTTGAAGGGCGGCGCAGAGCCCGTGCCAGTGCGCCTGGTGGACGTGGACGTGGTGCACGACCTGGCCATCATCCAGACGGCCACCCCGGTGCAGAGCTTCTTCGACCTGGACGACCGCGAGCCGCCGCAGGGCGCGCGCCTGTTCGCCATGGGCAATCCGCGCGACCTGGGCACCACCATCGTGGAGGGGACGTACAACGGCTTCATCCACGACGCGCTCTATGAGCGGCTGCACTTCAGCGGGGCCATCAATCCGGGCATGAGCGGCGGCCCCACGCTCACGGGCGAGGGCCGCGTGGTGGGCGTCAACGTGGCGACCATGGGCAACCAGGTGGGCTTCCTGGTGCCGGTGAAGCACGCGCGTGCGCTGCTGGCCCGCGCGCTGGCAGCCAAGGACTCCGGCGCGCAGGCGCTGCTGGACACCGTGCGCTCGCAGCTCCTGGACAACCAGCAGCGCGTCACCGAAAGGCTGCTGGGCGCGCCCATGCCGCAGCAGACGCTGGGCAGCTACCGCGTGCCGGGGCGCTGGGGCACGTTCCTCAAGTGCTGGGGGGACACGCCGCATGACCCCGAGGTGCCGTACACGGTGACGAACTACCAGTGCTCGTCGGAGGAGGACATCTTCGTGTCCTCGCGCCACCGGACGGGCGTGGTGGCCTTCCTGCATCAACACGCCACCAGCCAGAAGCTGGGGGCGCTGCGCTTCTCCGCGCTCTACAGCGCGCTCTTCTCACAGGACCCGGACGCGGTGGAGGCCACGCGGCAGGACGTCACCAACTACCGCTGCCAATCGGAGTTCGTGGATGTGGCGGGCCTGCCCGTCCGCGCCGCCCTGTGCATGCGTGCCTACCGGAAGTTCCCCGGCCTCTACGACCTGGTGCTGCGCGCGGCCACGCTCAACGCCAGCACCAGCGGCGTGGACACGTCGCTTACGCTGGCGGGCTTCACCGCGGACAATGGCCGCAAGCTGGCGCGCCGCTACCTGGAGGGGCTGTCGTGGACGAAGTAATCTTCCTGGAGGTGTTGGAAGGGGACTCCGTCCAGGCCCGTCATCGCCTGGAGCGCTTCCCCATCAACGTCGGCCGGGGTTACGGCAACGACGTCATCCTGGATGACCCGAAGGTCTCCGCCGAGCACCTGCGCATCGAGCGCCGCGAGGACGGCACGCTGGTGCTGCGCGACGTGGGCAGCCAGAACGGCACCTACCGCGTGGAGCCCTGGGCGCAGCTGGCCGAGCTGGAGCTGGTCACGGATACCCGCGTGTCCGTGGGGGACACGGTGCTGCGCTTCCGCGCGCGAGGTCACCCGGTGGAGAAGACCGTCGTCGCGGCGGCGCCCACCGCGCCGAGGCCGCGCGTGTTCGAGCAGCCCCGCTACTTCTCCCTGGCCCTGCAGGCACTGCTGGGCGCCAGCCTGCTGGAAGGCTACCTGGCCAACTACGGGCGCACGGACTGGGGGGAGCTGACGGTGGCGCTGGTGGTGCCGCTGGGCATCACCTTCCTGTGGGCGGGGGGCTGGTCGGTGGCGAGCCGCATCGCCCGGCGCCAGTTCCACTACCGCACGCATGCCACCGTGGCCGCGCTGGTGCTGCTGGGCTCCGTCATCATCCAGCCGCTGCTCACGCTGGTGGGCTTCAGCCTGGGGGTGAGCGGCAACCTGGCCTGGGCCCACCACGTCGCCTTCCTGTCGCTGATGGCCTGGGGGCTCTACTGGCACCTGCGCTACGTGACGCGCTGGGAGCCGGAGCGGCTCATCCGGGTCATCGCCGTCGTCACGCTGTCGTTTGGCGCGCTGTCGCGGGCGGATGAATGGCTGGGCAACGAGTCCTTCAGCACGGAGCTGGGCTTCCGCCGGTCGCTCCTGCCGCCGGCCTTCCGGCTGGTGGGCACCGCGCCCATGGATGACTTCTTCTCCGACGCCGTGAAGGTCCAGGAACAGGTGGACGCGCTGGCGCGCGACCCGTGAGCCGCCAGGGGCCGGCAGGACGTCACGGGCGGGACGGTGGATGTCAGACCGGGCAGGTAGGAATGCCCGGATGGACGTCCATCAGGAGTTGAGGCCTGTCATCGGTGCCCGGTGGTCGCAGGTCCGGGGCGCGCAGGGGGAACGGCTCGCGGCTAGACACCGGGACGGTGGGCTGACGCGGGTCTTCGTGGCGCCGGACCTGGCGTCCTTCCGGGTGGTGGCGCGGGGGCTGCTGGCGCGGGGCGAACCTCCAGAGCGGGTGCACTTCGAGGAGACGCGTGGACGCCAGGGCCTGTGGCTGGAGGCCGCGCGCTGGGAGGCCTGGGGGCGCGCCGCGTCCGGGGTGCCTCGGGACTTCGTGGGGCTGGCGCAGAAGGTGGTGTGCCACCGGGAGCCGGCGCGCTGGGCGCTGCTGTACCGCGTGCTGTGGCGGCTGACCCATGGAGAGCCGTCGCTGCTGGAGTGTCACGACGACGCGGACGTGCGACGGCTGCGGTGGCTGGAGCAGGCGGTGCGGCGGGACACGCAGGCGCTGATGGCGGCCTTGCGCTTCCGCCGGGTGTGGCGGGACGGGCGCGAACACCATGTCGCGTGGTACCGGCCCGAACACCTCATCGTCCGGGACGTGGCGCCGTTCCTCGTGCGCCGCTTCCCGCACTTCTCCTGGAGCCTGTTCACGCCAGACACCTGGGCGCATTGGGACCGGGAGCGGTTGACCTTCGAGGAAGGCGGGGCGCTGCCGGAGTGGGCACGCGCCCGGGTAGGGCTGGCGGCGTCCCATTCTCCCCCACGGGCGGACGCGGAGCGCGCGTCCTTGCTGCTGGTGGGAGCGTCCCCCGTGGACATCGCGGAGCCGCCTTTCGCGGGTTCCGCGGGAGCGCTCCTGGAGGTCGTGTTGGGCCGCGCGGGGCTCACGCGTTGCAGTCGCCGGGTGGTGCGGCCGTGCGGGGACGGATGCCGCTCGCGGCCCGGGGGGCTCCCTCCGACGGCGCGGGGGGAAGGGCCCACCTGCCGTCATGGGCTGGAGGGCGTGGTGGCGGAGGTCCGCCCTCGGATGATCATCGCGCTGGGGCCCGTGGCGGCGCAGGCCTTCCTGGGGGTGGGGTTCCGCATGCACCTGAGCCGGGGGCAGTTGTTGGACACGCGGTGGGCGGATGGCTGGATGGCCACGTTTGACCCCGAAGCGGTGCTGCGGCTTCCAGAAGGCCGGGCGCGGGCGGAGGCGCGCATCCACTTCGAAGCGGATCTCCGGTCGGCGGCGGCGTGGCTGCGGCAGCGGCTTACGGGTGAAGCGCGGGCCCGGCGCATGGAGGGTCCATGACGCCGCGGGCCCGGGTGCATTTCGCCGGAGCGCAGGAGGCTTGCGCCGTGACAGGTTCGCCTGTGTCAGCGCCCCGCCGATGCGGCCGTGCGCTCAGAGTCCACGCACGGCGTGAGGCTGGTAGGGGGCCTCCAAGGCCTTCACTTCGTCGGCGGTCAGCTTGAGGTCCACCGCGCGCACCGCGTCCTCCAGGTGCTCCAGCTTCGTGGCGCCGATGATGGGCGCCGTCACCGCGGGGCGCGAGAGGAGCCAGGCCAGGGCCGTCTGCGCGGGCGGCACGTTGCGCTTCTCCGCGACGCTCCGGTTCGCTTCCGCCACGTCCCAGTCGCCGGCCTGGTCATAGAGCATGGGGGACAGCGTGTCCGACTTCGCCCGCGTGGTGGCGTCCCGGTCCTTCAGCGACTTGCGAGAGCCCGCGAGCAGGCCGCGGGCCAGCGGCGACCAGGGGATGACGCCAATGCCCTCGGCTTCGCACAGGGGCAGCATCTCCCGCTCCTCCTCGCGGTAGACGAGGTTGTAGTGGCCCTGCATGGACACGAAGCGCGTCCAGCCGCGCAGGTCCGCGATCCCCAGCGCCCGCGCGAACTGCCACGCATACGCGGAGGACGCGCCCAGGTAGCGCACCTTGCCCTGGCGCACGAGCTGGTCCAGGGCGGCCAGCGTCTCCTCCAGCGGCGTGTTCGGGTCCATCCGGTGAATCTGGTAGAGGTCGATGGCCTCCACGCCCAGCCGCTTCAGGCTGGCCTCGCAGCCCTGGACGATGTGCTTGCGCGACAGGCCCCGCATGTTCTGCCCGTCCCCCATGGGGAAGTAGACCTTGGTGGCCAGCACCACCTCGTCCATGCGCGCGTAACGGCGAAGGGCACGGCCCGTGATTTCCTCGCTCGCGCCCAGTGAATACATGTCCGCGGTGTCGAAGAAGTTGATGCCCAGCTCCACCGCCCGGCGGAAGAACGGCTGCGCGGCTTCTTCATCCAGCACCCAGGGGCGCCACTTGGGCGTGCCGTAGCTCATGCAGCCCAGGCCGAGACGAGACACACGAAGACCCGTGCGTCCGAGGTTGGTGTATTTCATTCCGTTGGTTCCTCATTCATTCAGCGTGGATGGCGGCACGCCTCGTTGTGTCACTGGGCGTGTCATGGCTCATACCGTGGAAGACCGAGGCGCGCGCGTACCGGGCCTTTTCTGGTTACTTGGAATCCGGTAGAAAGAGCCGGAATCCAAGGGGCGCTGTTCGGAGCAATGCGGAGCGTGCCCCTCGTGCTTCCAGCAGGGGATGTGAGGCGGCGTTCCGGGCGGTGCCTCCAGGCAGTGCTTCGGGACTCTCGACATGCATCTTCCGACCCGCGCCGACCCCGCCTCCGAATTCGTCTGCCCAGAGGATGTCACCCTCGTGGAAATGTGTCGGGCTCGCGCCGCCGCGCAGCCAGACGACTGGATTTATACGTTTCTCGACGATGCGGGGGAGCAGACCCTCTCCTACGCGGCGTTGGACGCGAGCGCCCGCGCGGTGGCGGCGCTGCTACAACGACACCTGGCGCCCGGTGAACGTGCGTTGCTGTTGTACCCGCCGGGCCGCGACTACACGTTGGGCTTCCTGGCGTGTCTCTACGCGGGCGTGGTGGCGGTGCCCGCCTATCCACCGGACCCGATGCGGCTGGGCCGCACCTTGCCCAGGCTCCAGGCGCTGGTGGTGGACTGTGGCGCCCGGGTGGCGCTGACGACTTCCGGCATCGCGGACAGGGTGGAGCCCCTCACGCAAGGGGCGCCCGACTTGCGGGCGTTGCGCTGGTTGGCCACGGACTCCGTGTCCCAGCACGAAGCGGAGGCCTGGCGCGCGCCCGTCCTGCGGGGCGACTCGGTGGCGTTCCTGCAATACACCTCGGGCTCGACGGGGACGCCACGAGGCGTGGTGCTGCGGCACCGTCATCTGCTGCACAACTCGTGGTTGATTGCCCGGGGCTTCGACACCCGCCCCCACCCGGTGGCCGCCCACTGGCTGCCGCCGTATCACGACATGGGGCTGATTGGAGGGCTCATCCAGGCGCTGTACCGCGACATCCCGTCGGTGCTGCTGCCTCCCATGTCCTTCCTCCAGCGCCCGCTGCGGTGGCTGGAGGCGATGTCGCGTTTCGGTGCGACGGTCTGCGGCGCGCCCAACTTCGCGTTCGACTTGTGCGTGCGCAAGACCACGCCCGAACAGCGCGCGGCGCTGGACCTGAGCCGCCTGGAGGTGGCGTTCAGCGGCGCGGAGCCCGTACGCGCGGACACGTTGGAGCGGTTCGTGGAGGCGTTCGCCCCGGCGGGCTTCCGGCGCGAGGCCTTCTATCCCTGCTACGGGTTGGCGGAGGGGACGCTGATCGTCTCGGGAGGGACGCGCTCGGCCGTGCCGGTGGTGCGGCGTTTCGCTCGTGACGGCCTGCTGCGCGGCGAGGCGCGGCCCCCCGAGGTGGACGCTCCAGCGACGGCGCTGGTGGGATGCGGGCAGGTGCTGGGCGGCCAGGACGTGCGGGTGGTGGACCCTGAAACCGGCCGTCCATGTGCGCCGGGCCGCGTGGGCGAGCTCTGGGTGCGCGGTCCAAGCGTGGCAGATGGGTACTGGCAGCGCCCCGACGAAACGGAGCGCACGTTCCATGGCCGGCTGGCGGGCTCGGGGGAGGGCCCGTACCTGCGTACCGGAGACCTGGCGGTCATCGACGGCGGCGAGGTCTTCATCACCGGTCGCTTGAAGGACGTGCTGGTGCTGCGCGGCCTCAACTACTACCCGCAGGACCTGGAGCACGCCGCGGATCGCTGCCATCCCGGCGTGCGTCCCGGGTGCGGTGCCGCGTTCGCGGTGGACGCTGGTGACGAAGAGCGGCTGGTCATCGTGCAGGAGGTCGCCGCGAAGGTCGCCACGCCGGAAGCGGCGGCCGAGGTCGTCGCGAGCATCCGCGCGGCGCTGGGCGAAGCGCATGGCCTGGCCGTCCATGCCGTGGTGCTCATCGCCGCCGGGACATTGCCGAAGACGTCGAGCGGCAAGGTGCAGCGGCGCGCCACGCGTGAGGCGTTCCTGGCGGGAGCGCTGGACGCGGTGCACGCATGGAAGGAGGACGCCGCGGCGGCGTCCTTGGACGTCAGGCCTGACGCGGCACCCGAAGCGGCGGACGTGCTCGCGGTGCTCCGGTCCCGGCTGGCGTCACTGCTTGGCGCGAATGGGCCGGCGCTGAGCGTGGATGTGCCCCTGACGCACCAAGGGCTCGATTCGCTGAGCGCGCTGGAGGTGTTGCACGCCGTGGACGAGGCATGGGGCGTGTCTCCACCCATCACGGCGGTGCTCCAGGGACAGAGCCTCCGCGAGCTGGCGCGGTGGGTCGAGCGGGCCCGGTCCGAGCACGTCGAGGCGCGAGCCGAGGATCCGGCCGTCATGCCCGGCGACCCCGCGGCCTTCGTTTCAGATGGCCAGCAGGCGTTGTGGTTCCTCCAGCGCATGGCTCCGGGCAGCAAGGCCTACCACGTGTCCCAAGCGGTGCGCTTCGTCACGCCAGTGGACGTCGGAGCGCTTGCTCGCGCGTTCTCCGCGCTCGTTGCTCGTCACCCCGCGTTGTCGTCCGCGTTCCCCGAGGTGGAGGGGGCGCCAGCGAGGAGAACCTGCGTCGCGCCGCCGGAGCTGGCGCGGGTGGAGGCGTCCACCTGGGCGGATGAGGCGCTGCGTGAGCGGCTCGAGGCGGATGCGCGGGAGGCCTTCGACCTGGAGCGGGGCCCGCTGGTGCGCGCCCGGCTCTACACCGGTGCGGCACGCGGGAACGTGTTGTTGCTCGCCATGCACCACCTGGTCACGGACTTCTGGTCATTGGAGGTCATCGCGGAGGAACTGGGCGCGCTCTACACGGCGGAAGTCCGAGGCACGCCGTCCGGCCTGTCGCCACCGCCGCCACCGGTGGTTCCCATCCTCCTGTCATTGGCGCGGCGGTCCACGGGAGCGCAGGGCGAAGCGCTCCTGGCCTGGTGGCGTGAGCGCCTGGGGGGCGAGCTGCCCGTGTTGGAGCTGCCCACGTCGTTCCCTCGACCCAGGCTCCAGTCGTTCCGAGGGGCGCAGGTGGCCTTCCGTCTGCCGCGCGAGACGTCCACGCGGCTCAAGGCCCTGGCGCGGACGCACGGCGCCACGCCGTTCATGGTGCTGCTGGCCGGCTACCTGGCGTTCCTGCGGCGCTACTCGGGGCAGGAGGACCTCATCGTGGGTACGCCGACCACGGGCCGCCCGCGAGCGGACCTGTCGCGACAGGTGGGCTACTTCGTCAACCCCGTGGCCCTGCGCGCCCAGGTGCCTCGCGCGCTGTCTTTCTCTGGTCTGGTGGCGCGGGTTCTGACCACCGTGCTGGAGGCGCTGGATCACCAAGAGCTGCCCTTCACGCGGCTCGTCGAGCAGCTCCAGCCGCGGCGTGACCCGTCGCGCGCGCCCATCTTCCAGACGATGTTCGCCCTGCAGTCCCCCCGTCCCGAGAACGAGCTCCTGGGCGCGTTCGCCGTCGGGGCCTCGGGCGCGAGCGCCCGGCTGGGCGATGACCTGAACGTCGAGTCCGTCCCCCTGAGCCATCCCGGCGCCGCCTTCGATCTCGCGCTGATGATGGCGGAGCTGGAAGGGGCCTTCGTGGCGAGGCTGGAGTACTGCGCCGACCTCTTCGACGCCACGACCGCCGAACGGATGGCGCGCCACCTGGGGGCACTGCTGGATGCCGCCGTGGCGCAGCCGGAGGTGCCGCTGGGCGACCTGCCCCTGTTCGCTCCCGATGAGCGCCGCACCCTGCTGGCGCTGGGGCGGAGGACACAGGACACGCGGGGCGCGCCCGTGCCCGGCATCGTTCACCGAATCGAGGACTGGGCCGCGAAGACGCCGCAGGCGCCTGCGCTCGTCGCGGGCGCGGCGAGCTGGTCCTATCGTGCGTTGGCGGCATGGGTGGCCCGGCTCGCCGCGCGCCTGCGGCGCCATGGTGTCGGGCCGGAGGTTCGTGTCGGCACGCTGCTGGAGCGCGGCAGCCCGGAGCAGGTCGTCGCCTTCCTCGCGATCTTGAAGGCCGGGGGCACGGTGGTGCCCCAGGAACCTTCGTATCCCCCCGCGCGCGTGGCGTGGACGCTGGCGGACTGCGGCGCGCGCGTGCTGCTGGCCCAGGAGCGCTACGCGCAGCGCCTGGCGTTGCCCGAAGGGGTGACGCTGCTGTCATGGGAGGCGCACGGCGAAGGCGACGACATGCCGGACACGTCCCTGTGGGAGGCCGGCGAGCCACCTCCGGACTGCGCGGCCTACATCACCTATACGTCCGGGAGCACGGGCAAGCCCAAGGGCGTGATGGTGCCGTACCGCGGCACCGCGCACCTGTGTGAGTCGATGGTGTCGGACCTGCCCGTCGGGCCCGGCTCGCGCGTGTTGCAGTTCGCCTCGCCCGCGTTCGACATGTCGGCGTGGGACTACTTCCTGGCGCTGGCCTCGGGAGGCGCGCTGCACCTGTCGCCCGGTGGTCCCCCTGCGGGTGAGGCGTTGTACCGGATGTTGCGCGAGCAGCGCATCACCTCGGCGACGTTGCCTCCCCCTGTCGCCGCGCTCCTTCCGGAGGGGCCGCTGCCGGACCTGTCGATGTTCATGGTGGCCGCGGAGGCGTGTCCGGCGAGCCTCGTGGCCCGCTTCGCCGAAGGCCGCGCCTTCTACAACGGCTATGGCCCGACCGAGGTGACGGTGGGCGCGACCTGGGGTGTCATCGCTCCGGATGAAGTGGGGCCGCCCAACATCGGGCGTTCCATGCCCCACGTGGACACCTATGTGCTCGACGAGGCGCTCCAGCCGGTGCCGGTGGGAGTCGCGGGCGAGCTGTACGTCGGCGGGCCGTCGGTGGCCCGTGGCTATCTGGACCGGCCGGACCTCACGGCCGAGCGCTTCATCCCCGACCCCCACGGCGGCGAGCCCGGGGCCCGGCTCTACCGCACGGGCGACATGGCCCGCCGCCACGCGGATGGAAGGCTGGACTTCCAGGGGCGAGCGGACGCGCAACTGAAGATTCGCGGCTTCCGCATCGAGCCGGGCGAGGTGGAGACGGCGCTGCGCGAGCTGACCGGCATGCGACAAGCCCACGTCACCGCGTGGCGTCCTTCCGTGGACGGCGAGCCGCGGCTGGTCGCATACGTCGTGCCACCGCCTGGAGACATCCTTCCACCGGGAGAGCTCCGGGCGCGGCTGCGCGAGCAGCTCCCCGAGCACATGATTCCGGTCGACATCGTCCCGGTGGAGGCGCTTCCGCTGCTGGCCACGGGCAAGGTGGACGTGCGGGCGCTGCCGCGGCCGTCGCTCGTCGTGTCACCAGCGGGCAAGCCTCGCACGCCGCTGGAAGAGACCGTGGCGCGCGCCTGGGCGGAGGCCCTGGGGCTGCCCGCCGTGGACGTGCATGCCCACTTCTTCGACGACCTGGGCGGCAGCTCGCTGTCCGCGGTGCGTGCGTGCTCGCGGCTGGGCGAGGCGCTGGGCCAGGACGTCCCCATCACCCACTTCTTCGAACATCCCACCATCCACGAACTCGCCCGCAGGCTGCAGGCCGAGGCACGCCCCGAGTCCACCTCTGACGTGAAGCACCAGTCGCGCGCGGAGGCCCGCCGGCAGGCGCTCCAACGGCGCGGAAGGAACCCCCGGGGCCAGGACTGAGCACGACACCATGAGCGAGAACAACGGCAGCGCGGGTAGCGACATCGCCATCATCGGCATCGCGAGCCGCTTCCCCGGGAGCGCGGACGCACGGGCCTTCTGGCGCAACCTCCGCGAAGGCGTGGAGTCCATTTCCCGAGTACCCGCCGAGGCGCTGGAGCCTTCTCCGCTGATGTCCGAGGCGGTGCGCCATCATCCGGACTTCGTGCCGGTGGCGGCGGAGCTGGAAGGCGGCGACCGCTTCGACGCGGCCTTCTTCAGCATGGCCCCGCGCGAGGCGGAGTGGATGGATCCGCAGCAGCGCGTGTTCCTGGAGTGTGCCTGGACGGCGCTGGAGGATGCGGCGCTCGACCCGGAGCGCTTCGCGGGAAAAATCTCGCTCTACGCGGGCGCGAGCGCATCCCTGCACGGCCTGGCGATGTTGGGGCAGGGGAATCTGGACCCGGCCTCGTTCTACGAGCTGATGAGCACCTCCGCGGAGAACCTGGCGACGCGGGCGTCGTTCAAGCTGGGCCTGCGGGGCGAAAGCCTGTCGCTCTACACCGCCTGCTCCACGGGACTGGTGGCCGTCCACATGGCCTGCCAGAGCCTGCTGATGCGCCAGTCGGACGTGGCGTTGGCGGGCGCGGTGCGCCTGGCGATGCCGCAGCGCTCGGGCTACCTGTTCCAGGAGGGGATGATCCTGTCGCCGGACGGGCACTGCCGCGCGTTCGACGCGCGCGCGGCGGGAACAGTGCCGGGCAACGGCGTGGCGGTGGTGGTGCTCAAGCCATTGGAGGACGCGCGCAGGGACGGTGATCGCGTGTACGCGGTCATCCGCGGCTCCTCCATCAACAACGACGGCAGCCTGAAGGTCGGCTACACGGCGCCCAGCGTGGAGGGGCAGGCGGACGTCATCGGCGAGGCGCTGGCCTTCGCGGGCCTGGACGCGGGCGACATTGGCTATGTGGAGGCGCACGGCACGGGCACCTCGTTGGGAGACCCCATCGAGGTCGCGGCGCTCACGCGTGCGTACCGGCGGCACACGGACCGGAAGGGTTACTGCGCGCTGGGGTCGGTGAAGCCGAACGTAGGCCACCTGGACACGGCCGCCGGTCTGGCGGGGCTCATCAAGGCCACGCTGGCCCTGGCGCATGAGGAGCTGCCGCCCACGCTCCATTTCGAGCGGCCGAATCCCGCCATCGACTTCGCGAACAGCCCGTTCTTCGTCGTCGACCGCCTGCGGCCCTGGCCCCGGGGCCCGGTGCCTCGCCGCGCGGGCGTCAGCTCGTTCGGAATTGGAGGGACGAACGCGCACGCGGTGCTGGAGGAAGCGCCGCTTCCGGAGCCTGCCTCGCCCAGTGTCCGGCCCACCCAGGTGGTGACGCTGTCGGGCCGCTCGGCGGAGGCCCTGGACGCCGCGGTGCGGGACCTGGCCGCCTGGCTGGAGGCCGCGCCGACCGACGTGGCGCTGGAGGACGTGGCCTTCACGCGCAACATGGGCCGCCGTGCCTTCGAGCACCGGCGGGCCTTTGTGGCGAAGGACCGCGCGGAGCTGCTGGCGAAGCTGCGCGGCCCGGGGAAGCCCCAGGTCGTGGAGAACGTCGTGGCGGCGCGCGAGCAGGGCGTGGCCTTCCTGTTCCCGGGCCAGGGCGCGCAGACGGTGGGCATGGGACGCGCGCTTCACGCAGCGGAGCCCGTCTACCGTGAGGCCCTGGAGGACTGCCTGGAGGGGCTGGGGGCCCGGTTGGGGGCGGCGGTGCGCGACGTGCTGTTTCCCTCGCCTGGCGCCGAGGCCGCCGCGGAGCAGACGTTGGCCGATCCGGGCATCGCGTTGCCCGCCCTGTTCGCCGTGGAGTACGCGCTGGCGCGTCAGTGGGAAACCTGGGGTGTGCGCCCGCGCGCGCTGCTGGGGCACAGCTTTGGCGAATACGTGGCGGCCTGCCTCGCGGAGGTGCTGCCGCTGGAGGATGCGCTGGCGCTGGTGTCGGCGCGAGGCCGTCTGATGGCGCGGATGCCGCCCGGAAGCATGACGGCGGTGGCTTGCGCGGAAGAGGAGGTGCGTCCGCTGCTGACAGGGGCGTTGTCGCTGGCCGCAGTGAATGGGCCGGACCGGTGCGTGGTGTCCGGGCCCTCGGAGGACGTGGAGGCGCTGGAGCGAGAGCTGAGCGCGCGGGGCGTGGGCGTGTTGCGGCTGCCCGCGCGGCATGCGTTCCACTCGGCGGCGGTGGAGCCGGTGATGGAGGAGCTGCGGCGCGTGGTTGCGGGCCTGCGCCTGTTCGCGCCCCAGCGTCCGTACATCTCCAGTGTCACCGGGACGTGGATTCGTCCGGAGGAGGCGACGGCCCCGGATTACTGGCTGCGCCAGATGCGGGCCCCGGTGCGCTTCGGGGACGGGCTGGAGACGCTGAAGGCGGACGGGTGCGACGTCTTCATCGAAGTCGGCCCGGACCAGGCGCTGACCGCCCTGGCGAGGCTGGGGCTGCGAGGGCACCGAGGACGTGCCGTGGCCTCGCTGCCTCGGGCGGGTTCGGCCCTGGATGCACACGCCGCGTTGATGGAGGCGCTCGGAGCGGTCTGGGCGCAGGGGCTCGCCATTGACTGGCAGCGCGTCTATGCGCACGAGTCACGCCAGAAGGTGGCGCTGCCCACCTATCCCTTCCAGCGGCAGACCTTCCGGACCCCGCTGCCCACCTCGGTGGTGGCCCGGCCGGAGATGTCCACGGGGGTGGCGGAGCGCCCCGCGGAAGCCGGAAGCGCGCACCACCTGGAGGCGCCAGCGGAGCAGGCCGGGGCCCGCACGGATGTGGAGCGCAAGGTCCTGGCCATCTGGCGCGAGCGGCTGGGCCGGACCGACTTCGGCATCCACGACGACTTCCTGGAGCTGGGTGGCAACTCGCTGATGGCGGCGCAGTTGTTGACCCGCCTGCGGGAGGCCTTCCCTGTCTCACTCCCCTTGAGTGACGTCTTCGATGCCCCCACGGTGGCGGGCATTTCGGCCCGCATCCAGGCGCGGCTGGGCACGCCAGGGACGGCGTCCACGGACCCGGTCTTGCCGCGACTGGTCCGCATCCCGCGTGGTGGCGCGTTGCCGCTGTCCGTGGTGCAGGAGCGCATCTGCGCGCTGGAGCAGACCCTCCCCGGCAACCCGGCGCTGAACATGTATGTGGTGCTGCGGCTGCATGGCGCGCTGGACGTGGCGCTGCTGGAGCGGGGACTGGAGGCGGTGGCACAGCGCCACGAGGCGCTGCGCACGTCCTATCCGCGCGGTGAAGGCGCTCCGAGTGTCCGCATCGCCCCGGAGCTGAAGCTGCCGCTCGCCGCCGAAGCGCTGGACCCCGCTGCGTGGCAGCCGCGCGTGCACGACGAGGTGGCCCGGCCGTTCAACCTGGAGCACGGGCCGGTCGCCCGCGCCCGGCTCTGGCGGCTGGCGCCGGAGGAGCATCTGCTGGCCGTCACCGTGCACCACGTGGTGTGTGACACCTGGTCGCTGGTCGTGCTCGCGAAGGAGCTGGGGGACCACTACACCGCCTTCATGCAGGGGCGGCCGGTGGCGCTGTCCACCTTGCCCGTGCAGTACGTGGACTACGCGGCCTGGCAGCAGCAGGCGCTGAAGAACGGCGCGTTCGCTTCCCAGGTCGCGGCCTGGCGCGGGCGTCTGGCGGCGTTCCCGCGTCCGCTCGAGCTGCCGGTGGACCGGCCGAAGGGGGATGGGCCCGCGCTCCGTGGCCAGTGCTTGCGCGTGGGCTTCTCGCGTGTGCTCTCGGCCTCGGTCCAGGCGTTCGCGCAGCGAGAGGGTGCCACGCCGTTCATGGTGCTGTTGGCATCCTGGAAGGCGCTGCTGTCGCGCTGGACGGGCCGGGATGACGTCGTGGTGGGGACGCCCATTGGCAACCGGAGCCGGCCGGAGCTGGAGCCGTTGATCGGCTACGTGGCGCACTCCGTCCCGTTGCGGACGGACCTGTCCGGGGACCCACCCTTCAAGGAACTGGTGGCGCGCGTGCGCGAGGTGATGATGGAGGCCTACGCGCACCCCGACGTGCCATATGAGTCGCTGGTGCGGGAAATCGAGCCCGCGAAGGACACCGGCCGCGGCCGGGTCTTCGACTCGATGTTCGTGCTGCACAGCCGGTTCAATCTGAACCTGGAGCTGCCGGGGCTGCGCATGAGCCTGGCGGAGCTCGAGAACGGTCCACCCGAGTTCGGCACCGTCCTGTCGGACCTGTCCGTGGGCCTGGGTGAGCACGAGCACGGCTTCTCCGGTACCGTCGACTACGCGGAGGAGCGCTTCGAGCGGGACACCGTGGAGCGGATGGTGGCGCACTGGACCACGCTGCTCGAAGCGGCGGTGGCGGAGCCCGGCCTGACCCTCTCCGCGCTGCCGCTGGAGCACGCACAGGCCAGTCAGGCGCTGGCCTCGGTGCCTGAGACATCCGCATCGGCGGTGACGCCGCTCGCGGCGCTGCTTCGGGCTCGCGCCATGACGGACGCGTCCCAGGTGGCGATGACGGCGCCGGACGGGCGGGGCGTGACGTGGGGCGAGTTGCAAGGGGCCGTGGGGCGTCTGGCCGCCGTGCTGTCGGACCGTGGCGTAGGGCGCGAGGCGTTGGTGGCGGTGTGCCTGGAGCCGTCGCTGGAGCGCGTGGTCGCGCAGTGGGCGGTCCAGGAGACGGGCGCGGCCTACGTCCTGCTGCCCGTGCCTCGGTTGATGGAGCTGCCGGACCTCGCGCCTCCAGGCGCGCCGCCTCCGCTGCTGTTGACCCACGCGAAGGTCCGCACGGGTGTGTCCCTGGATGCCGCGCGCATCCTCCATGTGGAGACGGTGCTCGCGCAGACAGGAGATTCCGTCCGAGGCACCCCAGGGGGGCCGCGGCGGGCTTCTGACTCGGAGCGGGTCTGCCTCGAGCCGTGGACAGGGCCGCGCGGCGAGCAGCTCCAGGCCATCCACACACACCGCACCGTGGCGGAGCTGTTCGGCCGTCTGGACGCGGATGCCGCCACGGAGGGAGGCGTCTGGCTCGCGACGGAGGAGCCGCAGGTTCCCGGCACCGGGCTGGAGGTCCTCTGGGCCCTGACACGCGGGCTGCGGGTGGTGTTGCCGGCGGAGCGCGCGCGCTTCACGCCGGTGGGGGCTGGCGCGGAGCCTTCTCGACGTCACCTGGACTTCAGCCTGTCGTTCTTCGCCAACGACGAGGACTCGCTGGGCGGCCGCAAATACCGCCTGCTGCTGGACGCCGCGAAGTTCGCGGATGCGCATGGCTTCTCCGCGGTGTGGACGCCGGAGCGGCATTTCCATGCGTTCGGCGGCCTGTACCCGAGGCCGGCGGTGGTGGGCGCGGGGGTGGCCACGGTGACGCAGCGCCTGGGCATCCGCGCGGGGAGCGTGGTCCTGCCGTTGCACGACCCCATCCTCGTCGCGGAGGAGTGGGCCGTGCTGGACAACCTGTCCGATGGCCGCGTGGGCGTGTCCTTCGCTTCGGGTTGGCACGCGAATGACTTCGTGTTCGCGCCAGACCGGTACGCGCGCCGGAAGGAGGTCATGCACCGCGGCATCGAGGAGGTGCGCACCCTGTGGCGAGGCGGGACGGTGCGCCGGCGCAACGGCGCGGGCGCCGAAGTGGCGCTCTCACTGCGGCCACGCCCGGTGCAGCAGACGCTCCCCATCTGGCTCACCGCTGCCGGAAACCCGGAGACCTTCCGGCTGGCGGGTGAGCTGGGGGCCTACGTGCTCACCAACCTGATGGGCCAGCACCTGGAGGACCTGGAGGGGAAGGTGGCGCTGTACCGCGACGCCTGGCGGCAACATGGCCATGCGGGACGGGGACACGTGAGCTTGATGCTGCATGCGTATCTCGGCGACGACCCGGCCGAGGTCCGGCGGAGGGCGCGTCAGCCGCTGCTCGACTACTTCCGCAGCTCCGTGGACATCGCCGCGGGCTTCATGGCCGGCATGGGGCTCGACATGGACCCACGTTCGCTGACGCCCGCGGACATGGATGTGCTGTTGGCGCATGGCGTGGAGCGGTACGTGGAGAGCGGCGGCCTCTTCGGTACGCCGGACTCCTGCGGTCCCATGGTGGAGCGTGTCCAGCAGCTCGACGTGGACGAAATCGCCTGCCTGGTGGACTTCGGCGTGGAGGTGGAGGCGACCCTGGAGGGGTTGCGGCACCTCGACGCCTTGCGCGGTCGCCATTCCCCGGAGCCTGGACTCGCGGTCCCCAGGCCGTCGCTGCGGGAAGGCCCGGGTGTGGCGGAGGCCCTGCTGGCGCTCGTGCGCGAGGCGGGCATCACCCACCTGCACTGCACCGCGGCGCTGGCGCGCTCGATGCTGGCGCTCCCCGACGCGGCGGAGGCGCTCCGGCCCGTCCGCCACGTCTGGCTGGAAGGCGCGTCCGAAGAAGCGGCGGCATCCCTGGCGCGCGCCATGCCCTGGCGTGTCGCGCACCGGCATCTGGGCCTGGGTGCCTGGGCGCTCGCCTCCGCGCCGGGAGATGCCTCGTGCTGGGACGTCGTGGATGGGCGCGGCCAGCCCGTGCCGGTGGGCGTCATCGGTGAGCTGGTGGTGAAGGGCGCGGGCGTGCCTCGCGGGCTCTGGAACGCGCCGGACTCCACCCCCGTGCGCATCCTCGCTGGAAGCACAGATGCCGCGAGGCGGATGGCCACGGGCCGGCGTGCGCGGCGCAAGCGGGATGGCTCGCTGGAGCTGTTGCCCGCCCTGCCTGTCCCGGAGGGCAGGCCGACACCCCCGAAGGTGATGGGCGCTCGGGATGGCGTGGCGAAGAAGCCCGAGGCACCCGCGCCCATCACCCGGGTCCCCCGTGGCCGTCCGCTCCCGCTGTCCTTCGCGCAGCAGCGGCTCTGGTATCTGGACCGGCTGGAGCCGGGCAACGTCGCCTACAACAACGCCGTCGCGTTCACCGTGAGCGGCGCCCTGGATGCCGCGGCCCTGGAGCGAGCGTTGAACGCGGTGGTGCGCCGGCATGAGGCCCTGCGGACCACGTTCTCCATGGAGGGCACCGAGGCGGTGCAGACCATCGCGCCGTCGCTGGAGGTCTCCATCTCCCTGGATGTGGCGGAGGGCGCCAGTGCAGCGGACGTCGCCCGCTGGACACGTGAAGAGGCGCGCCGTCCCTTCGACCTGGAGCGGGGACCGCTGCTCCGCGCGACCTTGCTGCGGTTGGGTAGTTCCGAGCACGTCCTGCTCATCACGCTGCACCACATCATCTCGGATGGCTGGTCCGCGGGGGTGATGGTGCATGAGATGGCTCGGCTGTACGAGGCCGAGCTGACGGGTCGGCCTGCCTCCTTGCCCGCGCTGGCGGTGCAGTACGCGGACTACGCGCTCTGGCAGTTGGAGCAGATGCGAGGCTCCGCCCTGAAGGCCGAACAGGCGTGGTGGCGCGACGTGCTGGCGGATGTCCCCGTGCTCCAACTGCCCGTGGACCGTCCGCGTCCTCCGTTGCAGACGCACGAGGGCGAGCAACTGCCCTTCGCCGTTCCGAAGTCCCTCACCGACGCCCTGGTGGCGGTGGGGCGGAAGGAGGGCGCCACCCCCTTCATGGTGCTGATGGCCGCGTGGCAGGTCCTGCTGCATGCGTACACCGGGCAGGATGACTTCGCGGTGGGCACGCCGGTGGCGGGCCGCGACCGGCCCGAGGTCGAACCGCTGATTGGCTGCTTCATCAACTCCATGGCCCTGCGCGCCGATCTGTCCGGCGACCCCTCGTTCGCGGAGGTCCTGGGGCGGGTGCGAAGGACGGCGCTGGACGCGTTCGCGCACCAGGAGGTGCCCTTCGAGAAGCTGCTGGAGGTGCTGCACGCGCCGCGCGACCTCAGCCACACGCCCGTCTTCCAGACGATGCTGATTCTGCACAACACGCCCGCCGCGGCGTTGTCGCTCGTCGGGCTCCAGCTCCGCAGCCGTCCCGTGCATGCGGGTGCGACCAAGCTGGACCTCGCGCTGGAAGTCACCGAGACGCCCGAGGGGCTGCGAGGCAGCATCGAGTACAACACCGGCCTCTTCGACGCGGAGACCATCGCCCGGCTGTCGGGCTCGCTCCTGCGCTTGCTGGAGGCCGCCGCGGGCAGCCCGGAAGTCCGGCTGTCCCAGCTCGACCTGCTGGACCGCGCGGATCGAAACCGGTTGCTCGTGGAGTGGAATCCAGCGCCCACGGCGGGGCACCTTCCGGCGGACACGTTGCCTTCGCGGTTCCTGGCCCAGGTGTCACGGACGCCGGACCGGGTGGCGGTGGAGGATGGTGTCCGGACACTCACATATCGCGAGGTGGAGGTTCTGTCGGGGCGGCTGGCCCGGCACCTCGTGTCGCGAGGCGTGAAGCGAGGTGACGTCGTCGCGCTCGCGGTGTCGCAGCCGGCGGATGTGGTCGCGGGGATGATGGGCGTGACCCGGGCGGGCGCGGCCGTGGTGGTGCTCGACGTGGACCACCCGGCGCAGCGTCTGGCCGACATCCTCGCGGACACACGGGCCCATGCGCTGGTCGCCTCCGAGTCGTGCCGTGCCCGGGTTCCCTCGCGCGAGGGGTTGACGGTCATCCCCCTGGATTCCCTGCCCGTGGCGTCCGAAGACGTGCGCTGCCTTCTGGAGGGGACGGATGCGGCGTGTGTCGTCTACACCTCCGGCTCCACCGGCCGGCCGCGGGGCGTGGTGCTGGAGCACCGGCACCTGGTCGCCGCGACCCAGGCCCGTGCCGACGTGTACGGCGAGCCGGGGGTGGTGATGTCCCTGGCACCTTTCACCTTCGACGCCTCGCTCGCGGGACTGCTGTGGTCCTTGTTCGGAGGCGGCACGCTGCGCTACCCGGACGCCGAGGAACATGGGGACCCGCGCCGGCTCGCCGAGCGGATCGCGCGCTCTCACGTCACGCACCTCGTCTCCGTGCCCTCGCTCTATGGGCAGATATTGGCGGCGGCGCCGGTGGGAGGGCTGAGGGGCCTGCGCGCGGTGAGTGTGGGAGGCGAGCCGTGTCCCGTGGAGTTGACGCGGGCGCATCATGAGGCGCTGCCCGCGGTGTCCCTGTTCAACGAGTACGGCCCCACGGAAGCCACCATCTGGAGCACGGTGCACCGGGTGCGTGTGGACGAAGAGGGGCGCGTGCCCATCGGGCGCGTGGTGCCTGGGGCCCGCGTGTACCTGCTGGACGCGCACCGCAGGCTGGTGCCGCGAGGGGCACCGGGCGAGCTGTACGTGGGCGGCGCGGGCGTGGCGCGAGGCTACCTGGGCCAGCCTGGGCTCACGTCCGAGCGCTTCGTGACGGACCCCTTCGACGGCCGCTTGGGCGCGCGCATGTACCGCACGGGCGACGTGGCGCGCTGGCGGGCGGACGGGACGCTGGAGTTCATCGGCCGCGTGGACCATCAGGTGAAGGTGCGGGGCTTCCGCATCGAGCCGGGTGAGGTCGAAGCCGCGCTGCTCGCGCATCCGGCGGTGAAGGAGGCCGTCGTCGTCGCGCGTGAGGATGGGAAGGGGCCGAAGCGCCTGGTCGCCTACGGGGTGCTCGCGACGGAGGGGCCGGGTGAGAAACCAGACGCACAGGCCCTGAAGGAGTGGGTGCGTTCGCGCCTGCCGCCGTACATGGTCCCCGCGGCCTTCGTTGCGATGGACGCGCTGCCGCGCACCCGGCACGGCAAGGTGGACCGCCGGGCGTTGCCCACGCCGGACCCGGCCTCCGCGGCGGCGCCGGCCGCGCCTCATTCGGAGGTGGAAGCCACGCTGGTGTCGCTCTGGCGGGAGGTGCTGGGCGTCGAACGCGTGGGCATCCACGACGACTTCTTCGAGCTGGGGGGCGACTCCATCCTGGGACTGCAGATTGTCACCCGCGCGCGCGCGCAGGGCATCGAGCTGTCCCCGAAGCAGCTCTTCCAGAACCCGACGGTGGCGCGGCTCGCCTCGGTCGCGGGAACGCGCCTGGCGGTGCAGGCCGAGCAAGGCCCCGTCGTAGGGCCGGTGGCGCTGACGCCCATCCAGCACTGGTTCTTCGAGCTGGGACTGGAGGCGCCACACCACTGGAACATGTCCTTGCTGCTGGAGGCGAGAGCCTCCCTGGACGCCGCCTTGCTGGAGCGCGCGCTGGCGCACCTGCTGGCGCATCATGACGCGCTCCGGTTGAGCTTCGCGGGCGGGGAGGACGGCTGGCACCAGGCCATCTGCGAGCCAGGCGCGCGCGTCACGGTGGCGCGCGTGGACCTGTCCGCCGTGCTGGAGGCGGAGCGCTCCTCGGCGCTGTCGCGGCACGCGGAGGCGGCGCAACGCGCGCTGCGGCTGGAAGGGCCGCTCGTCCAGGCGGTGTTGCTGGAGTGGGGCGCGGGCCATCCCGCGCGGCTGATGCTGGCGGTGCATCACCTCGTGGTGGACGCGGTGTCTTGGCGCATCCTCCTGGAGGACCTGGCGACGGCGTACACACGGCTCGCGGCGGGGGACGCCGTGGTGCTGCCCCCGAAGACGACGTCGTTCCAGGCGTGGGCCCGTGGCTTGGAGTCGCTGGCGCGCTCGCCGGCGCTGACGGCGGAGCGGGACTGGTGGCTGGAGCGGCCCTGGCGCGAGGCCTCCCGGCTGCCCGTGGACTTCACGGGGGGCCTCAACACGGAAGCCACCGCGAGCACGGTGCAGGTGACGCTGGAGCCAGAGCAGACGCGCGCGCTGCTGCAGGATGTCCCGAAGGCCTGGCACACGCAGCCTCAGGATCCCCTGCTGACGGCGCTGGCGCAGGCACTGACCGCGTGGGCGGGAGGGGCCGTCGCGCTGGTGGACGTGGAGGGGCACGGACGGGAAGAGGTGCTTCCGGGCGTGGACGTCTCTCGCACGGTGGGCTGGTTCACCCGGGTGTTTCCCGCGCTGCTGGACCTGCGGGGGACGACGGGGCCGGGCGAGGCACTTCGCGCCGTGAAGGAGGGGCTGCGCGCCGTGCCGTCACGAGGCATGGGGTGGGGGCTGCTCCGCTACGTGTCGAGGGGCGCGGCGCTGGCGGCCTTGCCGTTGGCGGAGGTGGGCTTCAACCACCTGGGGCAGCTCGACGGCGTCGTGGGCGAGGGGGCTCCCTTCGTGCTCGCACCCGAGGCGGCGGCCCTGCGGCAGCGAGCCCCGAGCGCACGGCGGCCATACCTGCTCGATGTGACGGGCATGGTGCGTGACGGACGGCTGGTGGTCCTCTGGACGTTCAGCGAGGCGGTGCACCGCCGTGAGACGGTGACGCGTGTCGCCGAGGACTTCCTCGCGCGCCTCCAGGCGCTGGTGCACGCATCGCGCGCGCCGGATGCGGGAGGGCACTCGCCCTCGGACTTTCCGCTCGCGAAGGTGAAACAGGCGCAGCTCGACAAGCTGTCCGCACGGTTTGGAAAGAAGACGCGATGAGCGACAACATCGAGGACCTGTACCCCCTGTCGCCGTTGCAGGGCGGCATGCTGTTCCATGCCATCGCAGAGCCCGGCCGGGGGCTGTACTTCAACCAGCTCGTCTGCGAGCTGCGCGGCCACCTGGACGTGGAGCGCTTCACCCAGGCGTGGAACACGGTCGTCGCGGCGCACCCGGTGCTGCGCACGGCGTTCGTCTGGGATGACGTGGACGAGCCGATGCAGGTCGTTCTGCGCGAGGTGGACCTGCCGGTCCGCATCGAGGACTGGCGCGACCTGTCGCCCGAAGCACGCGAGTCCCGGCTGGAAGCCTTGCTGGCCCAGGACCGTCGCGAGGGCTTCGACCTGTCCTGGGCGCCGTTGGTGCGCCTGGCGCTGCTGCGCGTCGGCGAAGACGCGCATCGCTTCGTCTTCAGCCACTCCCACCTGATCCTGGACGGCTGGTCCGTGCCGTTGGTGATCCGCGACGTCCTCGCCCTGTACGAGGGCGCGTGCGCGGGGAAGCAGCCTCGCATCATGGCGCCTCGGCCGTATCGGGACTACATCGGGTGGCTGGGCGAGCAGGACCTGGCGGTGTCCGAGTCGTTCTGGCGGCAGGCGCTCGAAGGCTTCGACGCGCCCACGAATCCTCGCGTCGAACCCGGTGGCGGGGAAGGGAAGGGCAAGGCTTCGCGGGAGCTGTTCCTGTCGGAGGCGCTCACCTCGGAGCTGAGCCGCTTCGCGCGGAGGCAGGGGCTCACGTTGCACACCCTGGTGCAGGGGGCCTGGGCCTTGGTGCTCGGTCACCTGTGCGGGGCGGACGATGTCGTCTTCGGCACCACTGTCTCCGGACGTCCCCCGGGACTTGCGGGCGTGGAGGACATGGTCGGGCTGTTCATCAATACCCAGCCCGTGCGCGTGCGGTTGCCTCCCGGTGCATCGTTCGGGCCCTGGCTGCGGCAAATCCAGGAGATGCAGGTGGAGGCGCGGCAGCACGAGCACGCGCCGCTGGTGAAGGTCCAGCGCTGGAGCGGGGTGCCCGCTGGCACCTCGCTCTTCGAGACGCTGGTCGTCTTCGAGAACTATCCGCTGGATGCCGAGCTCACGTCTTCCGCCAGGGCCTTGGCGGTGCGGGATATTCGCGCGGTCGAGGCGGACCACTTCCCACTGACGCTCATCTCGACGAACGGCTCCCGGCTTCCGCTGTGCTTGCGGTACGACCGGGCGCGCTTCTCCGCGGCCTTCGCGGATGGACAGCTCGAACGAATTCGCCTCGTGCTGGAGGCGATGGCGGCAAGGCCGGACGGCGCTCTGGGGACGCTGTCTCTGCTCTCCGAGGCCGAGCGTCACCAGGTGCTCGTGGCGTGGAACGACACGCGCACCGGCTTCACACCCTGGAGCAGCGTGCAGGAGCGCTTCCTGGCGCAGGTCGCACGCAACGCGGACGCGCCAGCGGTCCGGTGCGAGGAGAAGGAGGTGACGTACGGGGCGCTGGACGCATGTGCCAATCAGCTCGCGCACCAGTTGAGAGGGCAAGGCGTGGGGGCGGACGTGCCCGTGGCGCTGTGCCTGGAGCGAGGTGTGGAGTGGGTGGTGGGGATGCTCGGCATCCTGAAGGCAGGGGGCGCCTATGTGCCGCTGGACCCTTCGCAGCCAGAGTCCCGGCTGCGGATGCTGGTGGAAGAAGTCGGCGCGCCGGTGGTGGTGACGCAGGCGCGATACGCCGCGATCTTCGCAGGGACTCGCGCGCGCCGGGTGGAGTTGGATGGAGAGGCCGCGCTGCTGGAGCAGTGGCCTTCAGCGGCACCGCCGCTCGTGACGGTGCACCCGGAGCAGTTGGCGTACGTGCTGTTCACGTCAGGCAGTACCGGGCGGCCCAAGGGGGTGGCGGTCACACACGGGCAGTTGGCGAATTATGTGCGGGCGGCCATTGAGAGGTTGGGTTTGGCCGACTGCGCCAGCTTCGCGCTGGTGTCGACGGTGGCGGCGGACCTGGGGAACACGGTGTTGTTCCCGGCGCTGTGCACCGGAGGGCTGCTGCATGTGTTGACGCAGGAGCGAGCGAGCAGTCCGTCGGGCGTGGCGGAGTACTTCGCCCGGCATGGGGTGGACTGCGTGAAGCTGGTTCCCTCGCACCTCGCGGCGCTGATGAGCGGCGCGGATCCGGGGCTGGTGCTGCCGAGGAAGCGGCTGGTGGTGGGCGGGGAGGCGGCGTCGTGGAGCCTGCTGGAGCAGGTGCATGCGCTGGCGCCTGGGTGCGAGGTGTACAACCACTACGGCCCGACGGAGGCGACGGTGGGCGTGTTGGCGGGGCGCGTGGAGCTGCCGCGTCGGCCGACGTCGCCAGCGGCGGTGCCGCTGGGGCGGCCGATGGGCAACACGCGGGTGTACGTGCTGGATGGGAGCCTGCGGCCGGTGCCGGTGGGAGTGGCGGGGGAGCTGTACGCGGGAGGTGCCCAGGTGACGCGAGGGTACCTGGGGCATCCGGAGCCGACGGCGGAGCGGTACGTGCCGGACCCTTACGGCGGGGAGCCTGGCGCCAGGATGTACCGCACGGGAGACAAGGTGCGGTGGCTGGCGGACGGGCGTTTGGAGTTCATCGGCCGAGTCGACTTCCAGGTGAAGGTGCGGGGCTTCCGCGTGGAGCCTGGGGAAGTGGCGACGGTGCTCAGCGCGCATCCCGAGGTCCGGGATGCGGTGGTGGTGGCGCGCGAAGACGTGCCCGGAAGCAAGCGACTGGTGGCGTATGCCACGCCCACCTCGCAGCCAGCGCCTGACACGGCGGCGCTGCGCGCGTTCCTCCAGCAGCGGCTTCCTGGGCACATGGTGCCATCGGCGCTGATGGTGCTGGACGCACTGCCGCTGACACCCAATGGCAAGGTGGACTGGCGCGCGCTGCCGCCGCCAGCGCTGCCCGAAGAAGCAGCGCGAGTCTTCGAGGGGCCGCGCAACGCGAAGGAAGAGACACTCACGGCCATCTGGGCGCAGGTGCTCGACCGGCCGCGGGTGGACATCCACGAGAACTTCTTCGAGCTGGGGGGCGACTCCATCATCGCCATCCAGGTCATCTCGCGGGCTGAGCAGGCGGGGCTGCACCTCCGGATGAAGCAGCTCTTCGACCACCCGACCGTGGCGGGGCTGGCGGCGGTGGCGGGGGATGCTCCCACCGTTGAACCCGAGCTCACGGAGGAGCCTCCGTCCGGGCCCGCTTCCGGCTTTCCGTTGTCGGGTCTCTCCCCGGACGGCCTGGAGGCGTTCTCCAAGAGGCTGGCCGCGCACGGTTACCACCTGGAGGACATCGAGGATCTTTACCCGCTGTCACCGCTCCAGCATGGAATCTTGATCTCCCATCTCCAGGAGAGCGAGACCCAGCCGTACTTCAATCAGATCTCCTTCGAGTTCGAAGGCCCACTGGATGAGCGCGCCTTCGTGGAAGCGTGGCGGCAGGCCGCCGATCAGTACGCCATCCTCCGGACCGCGTTCTTCTGGGAGGGGCTGGACACGCCGCTCCAGGCGGTGATGCGCGAGGTGCTGCCTCCGGTCGACGTCGAGGACTTGCGTCACCTGTCCGAGGCCGACCAGAAGGCCCGACTGGCCGCGTTCTTCGAGGAGGACCGCCGAAGGGGACTGGTGCTCACCCGCGCGCCCGGCTTCCGGCTGACGATGCTTCGCACGGGAGCGCGTGTGTGGCGCGTGGTGTTCAGCCTGACGCACCTGTTGCTGGACGGGTGGTCCACACAGGTGGTGCTGCGGGAGGTCCTCACCCGGTATGAGGCGCTGCGGCGAGGCGTGACGCTGGCACGAAGCGCCGTGCGGCCGTACCGCGACTACATCGCGTGGCTGGGGCGTCAGGACCTGGGCGCCGCGCGGGACTTCTGGCGCGCCGCGCTGGCGGGCTTCACGGAGCCCACCCGCTTGGAGCTCGGAAGGGCACCGCGTGATGTGACGCTCCTGGGGGAAGTGCTGCTCCGGATGAGCGCGGAGGAGACGGCGGCACTGGAGGTTTTCTCGCGCCAGCAGGGCGTCACGGGAGGCACGCTGTTGCAAGCGGCCTGGGCGCTGTTGCTGTGGCGCTATACCGGAGAGGACGACGTCCTGTTCGGGTTGACCGTCTCCGGCAGGCCCCCGGAGCTTGCCGGCATCGAGGCGATGGTGGGCCTGTTCATCAACGCCATCCCCGTGCGGGTACGCCTGCCCGCGTCGAGCCCCGTGGGCCCCTGGCTGAAGGAGCTGCAAGCCTGGCTCCAGGAGGCGAGGCAGTACGAGACGTCGCCTCTGGTGGAGGTGCGCCGCTGGAGTGAGGTGCCTCCTGGCCCCGCGTTGTTCGAGAGCCTGGTCGTCTTCGAGAACTACCCCCGGGACGCGGGCCTCACCACGATGTCGGACGAACTGGTGGTTCGCGACCCGTACATCGTCGAGGTGGACTCCCATCCGGTGACGATGATGGCCGTCCCCGGGCGTGAATGGCAGCTGCGCCTGACCTACGACGCCAGGCGCTTCGACGCGTCGGCGGCGAAGCGCCTGGTCGATCAGGTCCGTCAGCTCCTGCGCGAGCTGTGTCGTTCGGAGCGCCGGACTTTGTCTGAGCTGTCGTTGATGTCAGGGGAGGAGCGGCGCGTCCTGGTGGAGGAGTGGAGCGGGCGACGTGTGGAGTACCCGAGGGAGGCGTCGCTGGCGGAGTTGTTTGAAGCGCAGGTGGAGAGGACGCCGGGCGCGGTGGCAGTGGAGTGGGCAGGGCAGCAGGTGAGTTACGAGGCGTTGAATCGCCGAGCAAACCAGTTGGCGCACCACCTGAGGGGGATGGGAGTGGGCGCCGAGGTACGAGTGGGCTTGTGCGTGGAGCGCTCGTTGGAGTGGGTGGTGAGCGCGCTGGGGATTCTGAAGGCGGGGGGCGTGTACGTGCCGCTGGACGCGAGCTACCCGCTGGAGCGGCTGGGGTGGATGAAGCGAGAGGCGGGGGTGGCGCTGCTGGTGGGGCAGGAGCGGCTGGCGGACGAGGTGGCGTCGGGTGGCGAGCTGGTGGTGTGCGTGGACACGGAGTGGGACACGCAGATTGCGAGGCAGCCGGAGACAAACCCGGGAGTCCGAGTGGGAGGAGGCAACCTGGCGTACGTGATGTTTACGTCGGGAAGCACGGGGAAGCCGAAGGGGGTGGCGGTGCCGCAGCGTGCGGTGACGCGGCTGGTGTTGGGCGGTGGAGTGGCGGACTTCGGGCCTGAGGAGGTGTGGCTGCAACTGGCGCCGACGGGCTTCGACGCGTCGACGTTGGAGGTATGGGGCGCGCTGCTGCACGGGGGGAAGTTGGTGGTGTACCCGGAGGGGCCGCTGGAGTTGGAGGCGCTGGGGCGGAGGCTGAAGGAGGCCGGGGTGACGTCGCTGTGGCTGACGGCAGCCCTCTTCGAGCAGATGCAGGCGTACCAGCCGGAAGCGCTGAGTGGAGTGAGGCAGGTGCTGGCGGGAGGAGACGTGCTGTCGGTGGGGCGGGTGAAGGAGAGGGTGAGGAGTGGGGGCATCCTCCTCAACGGGTACGGGCCGACGGAGGGGACGACATTCACGACAGTGCACCGGGTAGCAGAGGAGGACGTGGGGTTGACGGTGCCCATTGGGAAGCCGGTGGGGAATACGCGCGCCTGTACGCGCCCGTCATCGCCGACCCGGTGTACGGCTATCAGTCCATCAACGTGGAAGCGCAGGAGCGGGTGAAGTCCAGCCTCCTGCACTGGGTGAAGCGGATGATTCGCATCCGCC